>SLKR01000152.1 GCA_007134525.1 Bacteroidales bacterium
AGATCATCACAGAAAAAGGGCATTAAATACAAGAAGGTCGCCTTTAAGCTTACTGCAGGGCAGAAAAAAGCCCTTGAAAGTTACTGCAGGGCAAACAACCTCACCCCGGTAAGGTTCATGAAGTCGCTGGTAAACGATCATGTTGCAAGGTACAGGGAGGATCCTGCCCCAAGGTCGTATGTTACCAAAAACCAGCTTGACCTTTTTAAAAATGATTGAGGCTACTGCCTGAAATCTACAATAGTTATGCCGGCCCCTCCCCGGTCGGGGTGTTCGCTTCTGAAGCGGCTTACATTGGGTGTTTCCTTCAAAAAGCTCTGAACGGCAGGTCGCAGTATTCCGTCGCCCTTTCCGTGAAGTATCCGGATCTGGGGTACACCCAGAAGATATGCATCATCAAGGTGACTCTGAAGCTTTTGCAAAGCCTGGTCGACCCTGTCTCCCCTAATGTCAAGATCAGGGTTGAATGTTGCGGCCTTTGTGTTGATATCAAATGACATGCGGGACCCGGACATTTTACCGCCGGGTTGCTTTCTGATCTTTTCCAGCTTGTCAATATCAATACTCAGTTTTATGCTCCCGAATACCACCCGGGCTTTTTTCCCTGAAATGCCCTCTATCTCACCGGGGGTATGCTGACCCCTGACCCTGACAGTGTCGCCGGGTCCGATATTACCCGGCATGACCTCTGGCTCTGTTGGATCCTGCTTTTCCCTTGTCTTGCTTGTTACCGGTTTGCTTACGCTTCGGAGTTTGCTGTCCTCCTGTTCAATAAACTCCCCGAGCCGCTTGCGGACATACTTTGTCCTTTCCTTGTCCGCCTGTGCCTCTTTGATCTCCCTTATGGTGTTCTCTATCATTTTGTTGGTGCCGGAGAGGATATCTTTTGCCTCCTTCCGTGCCCCGGCAAGGATCTCGTTTTTTCGCCCTTCTAGTTCATCCCTCAGCTTTTCATACTTGTCTATTATCTCCGAAAGGAAATTGTCGGCATGGCGGAGTTGCTGTTCTTTTTTTTCTAGTTCGGCCTTCTTGACCTCAAGATCCTGGAGCTGTACATCAAACCCCAGCTCCTTGTCGCCCGCAAGGGAACCTGCCCTTTTCAGCAGGTCAGGTGAAAGCCCTATTGATCTGGCAATTTCAAAGGCAAAGCTGCTGCCCGGGTTTCCGGTCCTCAACCTGTAAAGTGGCTTCATCTGCTTGCTGTCGAAAAGCATAGAACCGTTTATAATACCTTCGTGCTTACCTGCCATAAGCTTTAAGTTGGCGTAATGGGTGCTGATAACACCGATGGCTCCCCTTTGGCTGAGTTTTTCAAGAATTGCCTCTGCTATGGCACCTCCTATCCTGGGTTCGGTACCTGCACCGAATTCATCTATAAGAAACAGGGTACTGTCATCGCAGTTCCCGAGCAGGTGTTTCATGTTCAGCAGGTGAGAAGAGTATGTACTCAGGTCATTTTCAATTGATTGTTCATCCCCGATGTCAATAAACAAACTGCTGAAAATACCTGCCTCTGAATAGCTGTCCATGGGTGCAGGCAAACCACACTGTATCATATACTGGATAAGTCCGCATGTTTTCAGGCAAACCGATTTACCTCCGGCGTTCGGACCTGAAATAATCAGTATGCGGTTTTTTCGGTCCAGCTCAATTGTAAGGGGTTCTACATGCTTGTCCTGTTTCTTGTATGACAGGTATAAAAGCGGATGCCTTGCATTGACCCAACCTAAAAGTGGCCTGCCTGTAAGCCGGGGTTTCATGGCACCCATCTCAAATGCAAGGGTTGCCTTGGCCCTGACAGCATCCATCTGGCCCAGCATATTGTATGCCTTCAGAAGCCCGGGCAGCATAGGGCGAATTTTGCCGGCAATGGCTTTCAATATCCTTATTATCTCCTGGCGCTCCTCGCCTTCAAGATCCCTGATGCGGTTGTTTAGATCGAATACTTCCTCCGGTTCCAGAAATGCTGTCTGGCCGGTTGAAGAATGATCGTGCACAAAACCCCTTATTCTTCTTTTATAGGCTACAGGTAAGGGAATCACCTGCCGGCCGTTGCGTAAGGCAAGCTCAGTATCGCTGCTTACCAGGCCCTGTGCCTTTGCATCCACAAGGATTGAATTTACCCTGCTTAAGGACTTCTTCTCCAGTTCCTCCTTTTTTCTTCTTATACCCGCAAGCTCAACCGAGGCAGAGCTCCTCACTCCTGAGTTCTCATCCACAACAGAGTCAATATGCCCGGGCAGTGAGCGGTCAGGCTCTATGGTTGCCGTAAGCTGATTTAAGGCCGGGTATTTCAGTTCACCGTTATCCCCGGTGCGTTTAAGAAAATCAATTACTCTGATAATTGTAATGAGCGAAAGCCGGATATCGGTAAGTGCTTCCGGTTCGGCATAGGTGTCTTCCGGCCTTATCTGTCTGAATACCTCCTCCGGATCGAAATAGTTTGAACCCGGGAAGTTTTCCCCTGTAAGGATAATCTGACGGAACTCCTCTGTCTGATCCAGCAATTGGCTAATAAGTTCTTTGTTGGTACTGAACTCAATATCACCGATATGCTTTCGTCCCAGGGAGCTGTAACAGTTGTCCAGCAGCATCTGCCTGATGCGGTCAAACCCGGTTTTCACTTCGTATCCGGGGGGGTAAATGTTTTGCATTGTGAACTCCTGAATTGGAGTACAAAAGTAATAAGAACTGACTAAACTACCGGACCACTATGGCAGATCATCTTTTCTGGTAAATGGCCATAATCAGCCCTGCTAGTGCCACAATACCACTTATTATTACCGGGGTCCAGTTTGCCTGGCTTACAGCTATATCAACTCCAAGTACGCTGAAACTCTCAGATGCCTGGATGGCGTGATAGCCAAAGTAGGCAAGGCCTATAATACCAATCACTAATAAAACTATTCCGATTTTTTTCATGGGTTGTGTTTTTTGTGTTTTATAAAGATAAGAAAACAAGTCAAATAACAATATATAAAATAAAAGCCTGCCTGTCAATCGACAAGCAGGCTTTATGGTAGCGGGGACGGGAGTTGAACCCGTGACCTTCGGGTTATGAATCCGACGCTCTAACCACCTGAGCTACCCCGCCGGATAAGGTGGTGCAAAATTATAAAACTATTTTTAATAACAAGGTATTTTATCCCTTTTTTAACCCGGCTTCGTATTCTCGTTATTATCCTTTCTGCGGCGCCTGAGGTTTGATATCTGCGTCATCAGCAGACCCGAGATAACAATGAACATGCCTGCAATGCGGCCGGCATCTATAGCCTCTTTCAGGAAAAGGTATGATGTCACTGCCGTTACCACCGGAATCAGGTTTGCGAATATCGCGGTCCTTGCTATTCCTATTGCCCTTACCCCTGAGGTGTAGAACATAAAAGCAAGGGTTGATCCGAAAACAGCCAGAGCCAGCAGTGATGCAACTGCCTGCCATGAGGGCCGTATATGGATAAACTCACCCAGATCCATTATCAGAAATAGTGGCAGAAAAAAAAGGGCCCCCAGGAAGTTCTGAACCAGTATAATTGTAAAGGATGTGTATTTTGCAGCCAGCTTTTTAAGGAATACCACATTTACCAGTGCAGAGAAAACAGCAAAGAAGAGCCACATGATTCCTGTCGGGGAGGCCGTGAACTTAAAGTCACCATCCATTACCATTACAAATACGCCGCAAAAGGAGATGATAAAGCCGAGTATATTTATAAAGCTTACCCTTTCGCGGAATGCGAGGTAGCCGAGTATAGGGCTGAAGACTGGTATTGTGGCTATTATAACCGAGGCTACGGTAGGGGACACATGGAATACCCCGAAATTCTCCCCGATGAAATAGAAGAAAGGGGAGAAAAGCGAGAGCAGTACAAATGCCCTGTAATCGCCGGGATCAACCTTTTCTCCGAGCCTTTTGAACCTGAATATCACTGCCAGAAGGAGAGAAGATACAGTTAGCCTGATCAGCATCACTGTTATTGGCTGGTAATAGGTGAACGCAATTTTTGTCCATACATAGGATACTCCCCAGAAAACAACTGCCAGGGTTATCAGGGTATAGATATATAATTTGTTATGCTGCAAAAGGCAAGGCTTTTTACGGCAAAAATAAGCATTTGACCAATTGAATTGCCTGGCTTGCCTGTATTTTGCGGTTTATTATATTTTGTTGCAGTTACATATGTTTTTTTCGTATCTTGCATATATTGACATAATGGCATTATCATGAGTGGTCTTAAAAAGTTTACGCTTGAATACGAATTCAAGACAACACCAAAACTGTTATATACGGCCATATCAACGCCTGAGGGATTATCCCGCTGGTTTGCCGATGTCGTTGAGGTTGAAGATGATATTTACAGTTTTAAATGGAAGGGGTCTGAACAGAAAGCCAGGCTTGTTAGCTCCAGGGACAATGATTATGTGCAGTTCATGTGGCTTGATGATGCTGACAGGGAAGAGTGCATGGAAATGCGCATTCAGAATGAGCCTGTCTCCTCTGAACTGGCGCTTATTGTTATTGACCATGCCGAAGATTCCGACCTTGATTTCAGCCAGCGCGTATGGGATGCACAGATCAAAAAGCTTCAAAGGCTTTTTAATAACTGATTGCCCTGAATATTGAACAGATCCGTTATCTTTTCTGAATAAGAAGACCCCTTATTACATATATATTCGTTCCTTTTCGGTATATAGGTATAGTCTTTTTCCCATTCGTGGTAATTTCTGTGTATTTCTCCCAGGGCCTCAACAATGGCATGCACTTCCTGGTCAGTCATGGTCGGATGAATTGATATCCTAATCCATCCAGGTTTTTCTGACAGATCTCCGGTGTTGATCATTTCTGTTATCTGCCTTGACAGATTGTAATCTACATTCAGAAGGAAATGACCATAGGTGCCTGCACATGCACAGCCACCCCTTACCTGTATACCGAACCTGTCGCTAAGGAGCTTTACTGCAAGGTTATAATGTATGTGGTTAAAGTAGAATGACACAACCCCCAGCCGTTCCTCAATATTGCCTGCAAGAATATTTGTGTCTGGAATATCCCTTATTCCTTTAAAAAGAATGTCCAGAAGCTCTTTTTCGCGTTTTCTGATGTTTGTCGTGCCCATCTGATCCTTGAGCTTAATGCACAATGCCGCACGGATAGCCTGCAAAAAGCCGGGGGTGCCTCCATCCTCACGCAACTCAATATCATCTATGTATTTGTATTCACCCCACGGATTGGTCCAGTCAACAGTTCCTCCTCCGGGATTGTCCGGAACCTGGCTTTTGTAGAATGAGGAGTCGAATATCAGAACTCCCGAGCTCCCCGGGCCGCCAAGGAATTTGTGGGGGGAGAACATTATCGCATCCAGTTTTTCCATCGGATCTTCGGGACGCATATTTATATCCACATAGGGAGCTGAGGCAGCATAGTCTGCTATGCACACACCACCATATTCATGCATTATCCGGGCAAGTTCATGTATCGGTGTTTCTATTCCCGTTACGTTGCTGCAGGCCGTGAATGAGCCTATCTTCAGCTTTCTTTCTTTGTATTTTTCCAGTTCGTGCCTGAGTTCTGCCGGGTTTATCAGCAGGTCCGGACCGGGCTTCAGCTGTACAATATCCGCTATGGTCTCAAACCAGGAGGTGTGATTGCTGTGATGTTCCATGTGGGATATAAAAACAACTGGTCTTTCTGACTCTTTGAGGCAGTGCTTGTGGGTGAGCTCACCGCAAACCCTTAGACCCAGCATTCTCTGAAACTTATTTATTACAGTTGTCATGCCGCTGCCTGCAGTAATGATTACATCTCCTTTCCCGGCATTTACATGATCCTTTATAAGCTTGTGGGCGTAGTGGTATGCCCTTGTCATCATTGTGCCGGTTTCGCTTGCCTCGGTGTGCGTGTTGGCAACAAAGGGGCCAAAACCATCGGTAATTATCTCTTCAATTGGCCTGTAGAGGCGGCCGCTTGCAATCCAGTCGGCATAGATTATCTTCTTTTTTCCGTACGGGCTGTCGTAATGCTGGTCAATACCGACTATCCGGCTTCTGATGGGGGCGAAATGTTTTTCCAGGCTTGTCATATGATCGTTCTTTGTACAAAAGTGCAAAAAAAACTTTACACGCAAACTTTCTTATATATATGTTTGTTGATTAGAAAATCCACCAGGGAACCAATTGCCCGTTGCTGTAAAATTCCGGGTGAAAAAAATCACGTATATTTGTTATAGATAATTATTTAACGGTGAAGTATTATAAGAATAATTGGAATAATTTTTGTTGATTTACACTCACTGACCTTCTAAAAGATAGAAAATTATAAATATTGCAATATGCGCTATATGGCTATAAGAAGTTTTACCTGCATGGTATTTATTCTGTTGGGGTTTTATCCCCTGCTTGCTCCAATTGATGCCAATGCGCAGTATTTTGGACGTAACAAGCCGGGCTACCAGCGTTTTGAATTTAAGATTCACCAGTCACCGCATTTTGATATTTACCACTACTTTGAGAATGACTCTGTTTCAAAGTATGTCGCAAATACATACGAAAAGTGGTACCTAAGGCACCAGAAAATATTCAGGGATACTTTCGAAACTCAGAACCCCATACTGGCATATGCAAACCATCCCGACTTCCAGCAGACAACTGCGATCAGCGGCATGATCGGTGTCGGTACCCTCGGGGTTACGGAATCACTCAAGAACCGGGTAGTTGCACCGATCCTTGAAACCAATGCCCAGACAGACCATGTAATAGGGCATGAGCTTGTACACGTTTTCCAGTTCAGGGCAATGTTTATTGATGACTCCCTTTCAATGAACTCTATCCGGAATCTGCCGCTCTGGATGGTTGAGGGTATGGCCGAATATTTCTCTATCGGAAGTGTTGATCCTCATACTGCAATGATAATGAGAGATGCAATACATCAGGATGAGTTTCCCACTCTAAGGGAAATGACAAGGAGCTATGAATATAATCCATACCGGTTCGGCCACGCTCTGGTTGCCTTTGTGGGGAGAACCTGGGGCGACTCCATTATAGCCCCGCTTTTTACTGAAACTGCAAAATTCGGTTACGAGCGGGCACTTGAAAGGGTTGCAGGGCTTGGGCATAATACAGTTTCCAACCTGTGGAAAGCAGCCATGGAAACCCATTATGAACCGCTGATGGCCGACTCCACCCGGCATATTCCGGTCGGTAACAAACTGTTATCGCCGGATAATTCGGGGAATTTAAATATAGCACCATCAGTTAATCCTGCTGGAACAAAAGTGGCATTCTTTTCAGAAAGGGATCTTTTGTCAATAGACCTGTTCCTGGCAGACGCAAAGACCGGTGAAATTGAGCGGAAGTTGTCAAGTACGGCCAGGATGGGAGATATAGACAATTATAACTTTTTTGAATCAATGGGTACATGGTCACCTGACGGGAGGCATTTCGCCCATGTTGCCGTTAAGCGTGGCAGAAATTATATTATAATTGTTGATACTCAGAGACCAAGGCGTACCCGTGAGTTTGAAATACCCGGTGTCCCGGCATTCAATAACCCTGAATGGTCTCCTGATGGCAGATACCTTGTATTTAACGGGCTGGTTGACGGAAGAGGGGACCTTTTCCGCTATGACCTTGAAAACAATGAGGTTGAACGTCTTACCAACGACAGGTATTCATATGTACATGCCGGATTTTCACCTGATGGAAAGTATCTTACTTTCTCGACCGACAGGCCTCAGGCTGCACAAACCGGTGACATGCTTAATATGAAAATGAATCTGGGAATAATGGATCTTGAGGATCCCGGTGCCGGGGTGGTTGTACTGGAAGCCTTCCCGGGAGCAGATAATATAAACCCTGTATTTACCCCGGAGCAGGATGGAATTTACTTCCTGAGCAACCGTGACGGATACCGCAACCTATATCTATACGAACTTGAAAGCGGTGATGTTTACCAGCTTACAGATTACTATACCGGTATAAGCGGAATCACACATATGACACCGTCTATGAGCGTTTCGCGTGAAACAGGTGAGGTTTTTTACAGCCATTATCAGGGGGGTGCCTACTCAGTGTACAGTGCAGACCCTGAACTGTTTGAACGGATCCTGGTTGATCCGATGGAGATTGATATGACGGCTGCCACTCTGCCTCCTTTTGAGAGGCCTGCTCCGTCTATTGTGGATGTAAGCCTGGGTGTGGAGCCCATTGATCCCATACTCCCACCGGAGGCATTCGAAGAAAAACCCTATGAGCCCAGGTTCGGACTGTCGTATATTGGCAGTTCCGGAATAGGGATGGCAACAAACCGTTTCGGGACCGGAATGGCAGGAGGGGTAAGCATGATGTTCAGCGATATAACTGGAGACAACCAGTTGGTCAGTGTACTGGCAGTGGATGGAGAGATATACGATTTCGGGGCAATGGTAGGATACCTGAACCAGAAAAGCAGGATAAACTGGGGAGGTACAGTTTCTCATATTCCTTACTCCTACGCAATCCTAAGGGAGGAGTTCATTCCTGTAGGGGATGATGATTTTGTATATAACCTTCAGTTTCTTCAGCAAAGACAGTTTGAGGACCAGGTTTCGGCCTTTGCATATTATCCTATTTCCACAACAAGGCGTATTGAGACCGGTGCCAGTTTTTCACTATACTATTTCAGGATTGACGCATATAATAATTATTATTATCGTGGTATGCCGGTGCCACCGGATGAATCTGAAGGATTTCCCTACAAGGAAAGACTTACAAATCTTGAGCCACCCAGCTTTAACCTGCAGAGGGTGAATCTTGCCTATGTGGGCGACAACTCTTATTTTGGCATGGCCTCACCCATGGCCGGTTACAGGTATCGCCTGGGTGCGGAGCGAATGTTCGGGGAGGTTAATATGTACAATATTGTGGCCGATTACCGCCATTATATCAGGGCCAGGCCATTTACCTTTGCCATGCGTGGTATCCATTACGGTCGTTACGGAAAGGATTCCGACAACAATATCTTTTATCCTCAGTACCTTGGGTACCCTGGTTATGTCAGAGGGTATGACTACTCATCACTCGGGCAGATACAGTCAACCTTTGATGATGCATTTGCTTTTGAACAGCTTTTGGGCAGCAGAGTTCTGCTTGCAGGCCTGGAGGTTCGTATACCATTTACAGGTCCGGAGCAGCTTGCGTTGATATCAAGCGGTTTCTTCTTTACAGAACTTGCATGGTTTCTCGATGCTGGGGTTGCATGGAACGATAATACCAGTATCACCCTTGACAGATCCAAAGGATTGGAGCCCGGAATGCGATACCCCCTTTTCAGTACCGGCCCCTCACTGAGGATAAACCTGTTCGGTGCTCTGATCCTGGAACCCTATCTGGCATTTCCATTCCATACCAGGGGAATACAGGAAGGAGTATGGGGGCTGAACTTTATTCCGGGCTGGTAGACAGGCTACTCAGAACCTGTACCTGACCTGCGCCTTTATTTCTGTGCGCCTTTTCCCTTCGACTGTATCAAGTCCGCTTCCGGAACTGTCCCTGTTTATATAGACAGTACGGGCAATGCGGGCATATATGTCGGTATTCCGGCCTGCCCTGTACCTTACAAGGATGTATGTGCGCATCCCCTTGTCAGAATAAAATGGAAAGGAGAAGGCGTATAGAACATCGTGCTCGTATGCATATATCCTTGAATCGAATCCGTCTGTGTCGAAAAGTGCATATCTTAAGGTTAGCGAAAGGGGAGAGGAAGCATTTCTGTAAAGAATGTCGTGGTATATCATGTGGCCTCTCTGCCGGTCAGAACCCCTTTTGTGGTATGCCGCCTCCAGCCTTGTACGGCATGAAAACGAATCTGAAACGGGGTATCCGAAATGCAGCCTTAACTGCGTCCTCTGGTTTTTTTCAGGATATGGTATTATTACATCACGGGAGGTGTTAAGGGGTTTGTTCTTTGTGCGGAAGCGCGCTGAGACAGTTGTTTCCCTGTCGGGTTGATACTGCAGGCTTATAAGGTAGTCAAAGCCCTGAGAGGGCATGTAAGCCCTGTATCTCATCCAGGGAAAACGAAAATGGTCTGCAAAGGCCGTTATTCTGAGCCGGGGGCTCAGCCTGATCTCCGCTCCCGTGTATATTCCTGATTCATTTGACGGAGTGCTGCCCTCACCGAATGCGGATGCAAGTGGCGACTGGTATCCGCGTTGGTAATTCCTGTAAACCAGTGAAACAGATATACTGCTGTGAAGGCTCAGCATAATGCCTCCAATAAATGCCATTCGTCTGTTATCTCCCATTGCAGCCTCACCGAAAATGTTTGCATTTGCCTTCAGGTAGCTGAAATCAAGGCCTGCACCATTGTAGTGATTATTGCTGAAATCGAACTGGTTGTAAAATGAGAGGTTTCTGCGGTACTCTGCATCCAGGACCATCCGGTATGCCGTTAAACCAAAGCTCAGACCTGCTGATGAGTATCTGATATTACTTCCTTTTATCCTTTCCCTGACTGTCTTTCTGCATTCCAGTTCGCGGGGAGTACGATGCAGACCGCTTTGCTGCAGGCTGCTTATGACTATTCTGCCGTTTTCCTCTCCGGTTATACTGGCATCCCTTTTTTTGTTTGAATAAAACGCAGTTATTTCAAAGTTGCGACCGATTCCTATTGTTGCCCCTATCCCCCTTAGAAAATTGTTCTCATCCACAGAAGTGTATTGCCTCAGTCCTCCCTGGTTTTTCCTTACACCTATTGTTTCTGTACCCTTGCCAAAGTTCAGCCCTGACCAGAGAGTAAGGCCCTGACCAAAACCTGCCAGGTAGTCGCCGACCGCGAGGGCCCTTATCCTTCCGGCATCCCTTATAAAAAGGTGTGCAGAATAAAAGTCGAAGCCTTGTTTCTGGCTGCCCCTGAAAAACTCCTCTCCGGGATCTTTTTCGGCAGTGAAACCGAAGCTGATGTTCCGGTACCAGGTGTGCCTGAACCTTGCATACAGCCGGTATGGACTTCCTGGATATGGCGTACTTTCATCAGGTTTTACAGGCAGAAATCCTTTTTGCTGTTCAAGCAGCCGGCTGTACCTTAAAAAAAGCACGTTTTCTCCCTCACTTAGTATTCTCTGCAGATTGAACCTTGGCCGCGGATATTGCTGGTCAATGGTCACAAAGGGAAGTATCATGTTTATGGTTATCGTATCAAATCCATCAATGGCCTGGAGTTCATAAATGCTTATTAATCGGCCATGCCTTTCCCTGTGCTCAATCAGTTTTTGTCTCTGGATCTCGTTTAGCATGAACAGCCGATTGAGTTCATTGATACCTGCCCGGTTAAGATTTACAGGGTGCATATGCAGGGTCTCAAGCTCCCCTGCCAGATAAGCCGGGTCATGCTCTTCAGGCAGGTTATCAGCCATTTCTTCAATATACCTTGCAAGCCATTCATCCTTGTCGGTATCGGGTTTGCGTGAATAAACCACAACCGGTATCAGCAATGCGCAAATATATATCGGCAAAGACCTCATAAAAGTCAGTTTATCTGATCAGGTATTTTATCCCGGCCTGTGGCGAATGACCCAGAATAAAATGGTATGAAGAGGCAATATCAAACTGCCAGTTCCCCCATGAGTAACCCATGCCAATGGAGTTCTGCATTGGGTTACTGCCAATACCGGCCCTTGCTGTCAGGTTTTTGCCTGGCTTGTATTCAAGTCCCAGCTTAAGCGATAGTGGATGATTTATATCCTTTTCAGCCTCAAGGCTCAATATCAGCCCTGGAGAGAAAACATAGGAAACTCCCTTGCGTATCACGGTGGTAATCCTTTCATCTGCCAGCGGCTGAGGTTGTTCTGACAAAATTGCCCTGGACGGATTGAAGATGTGGACCCCGGTAAAAAACCCGGGTAAAAGTTCATAGATAATGCCTGCCTCAGCTGCTACGCAACCTTTCGCAGCAGCCGGAAGCCCTGTCCTGATATGGAAGTAGTTCAGTCTTACACCTGCAGATAACCTCTCCCCGAATTTTCTTGCATATGCAACACCTAAGATGCTTTCACTATACAGTCGGTTCCCGTGAAAATTTAGTGATATACCCAGAACCCCTTCAGTTGCAGGGTGAACAAAGGCGGCTGTAATCATCGACATACCCTCTACCATGTAACGGTTCTCTGTGTATATGGCCAATAAGGGGTGTTCAATAAGTGAAATTCCTGCCTGATTGTTGTTTATGCCACAGAACCCGTACAGGGCAGTTACAGCACCTGATAATCCCGCAGGCCTTGCTCCCTGTGCCCGTGAAATGGCAGATGTGCCGGCTGTATTCAGCAGGAGTATTATCAGAAGGCATAGCAATCTTTTACCCGGCATAGGCGCAATATTATTTTACGCCAAAATAGGTAAAATATAAAACAAAAAATACAAAATAAGGGACAAATAACCTGACTGGTTCGTAGCCGGGTTTTGGGGGTGCTATGTGAATTAAAAGTTCTTAGCTGACCCTGAAACGGAAATTTGCTTTTTTAAGATCCTCGTTGGCTTTTACAACCTTTTGCTTCAGATCTTTTTTAAAGCCTTCCAAGCGGGCCTGTATTCCCTGATCTGTCTGGGCGAGTATCTGGGTCGCCAGAATTGCAGCGTTCTTTGCCCCGTCGAGAGCAACAGTTGCAACAGGTATCCCTGAGGGCATCTGCAGTATTGACAAGATGCTGTCCCATCCGTCGATTGACAGAGATGATCTGACGGGTACACCTATTACAGGTAATGTGGTACCTGCCGCAATAACACCCGGAAGGTGAGCAGCTCCGCCGGCACCGGCTATTATTACCCTGATACCCCTCTTGCTGGCATTTTCGGAAAACTCCATCACCTTTTCGGGGGTACGGTGAGCTGAAAGTGCGTTCAGCTCGAATGGGATCTCCATTTCATCAAAGAAGTTGGCAGCCTGCTCCATAACCGGCATATCCGATGTGCTGCCCATAATTATACTGACTAGTGGCTTCATTGAAAAAGTGTTTTTATGTACAAATTGTTTCTATGGTATACATACCCGTTTGGGACTGAATGCAAAAATACAAGTTTTTTAATGAGCCGGCCCGGTGCTTTGTGAAAAGATTTTTGCCCTTTACTGGTATAAGAGTGATTTCACTTGTATATTTGTTTGTATCCGCAGGCAGTAAATGATGTACTAAAACTTATTAGTATGAGTAAACCCAACATTCCCGACTCGGAAGAACACCTTGTTAGCCGGAAGCGCTATTTCGATGTTGACCACAAGGTGTTCTGGCCCTCAACTGCAATAATCGTTTTCTTTATTGCAGTTACCTTAATCATCGGGCCGCCGATGCATGAGGTATTTGCGACAATTCAGGATAATATATCGCACAATGCCGGGTGGTTCTTTGTTCTGGCAGTGAACTTCTTTCTGATATTCGTGCTTGTAATGGCAATGACCCGCTATGGAAACATTCGGCTTGGGGGCCGCACTGACAAACCTGAGTTCAGTACCGGATCATGGTTTGCAATGTTATTCAGTGCGGGTATGGGAATTGGCATATTGTTCTGGAGCGTAGGTGAACCAATACTGCATTACATTACACCTCCGTTCGGAAGCGGAAGCACTGTGGCCTCAGCTGAGGTGGCAATGCGGACTACCTTCCTTCACTGGGGATTACATGCATGGGGCATTTATGCACTCGTAGGAATGGCCCTGGCTTTTTTCACTTTCAACCAGAAACTGCCGCTGACAATAAGTTCGGTATTCCACCCGCTTATTGGTGACCGCATACACGGAGGCCTTGGAAAGTCGATCAATGTTCTGGCTGTTGTAGCAACACTTTTCGGACTTGCCACTTCGCTCGGGCTTGGAGTTCAGCAGGTGAGTGCAGGCCTGAACCACCTGCTCGGAGTACCCGATACGGTATCTACCCAGGTGATTCTTATAGGTGTTATCACCCTGGCGGCTACCGGTTCAGTGATTGCAGGCCTCAGCCATGGTGTAAAAAGGCTGAGCCAGCTGAACATAATCATCGGCACCTTCTTCCTTCTTTTTATGTTAATAGTTGGCCCAACACTATTTATTTTCGGTTCATTTGTGCAAAATATCGGAGGATACCTCGACAACTTCTTTGCCCTGAGTTTCTGGACCGAAACCTACCTTCAATCAGACTGGCAAAAGGGCTGGACTGTATTTTACTGGGCGTGGTGGATCAGCTGGTCGCCTTTTGTAGGTATGTTTATAGCCAGGATATCAAGGGGGCGCACCCTGAGGGAATTCATTCTCGGAGTGCTGATTGTACCGACCATCATAACTTTTCTCTGGTTATCGGCATTCGGAGGGTCGGCTATATATCTTGAGCTTAATTCAATAGCTGACATATCTGTTGCCGTTTCAGAAAATGTTGCAACCTCGCTGTACCACCTGCTGGAACAATTTCCTCTATCATCAGTCACCTCAATTGTAGGCGTGGTACTTGTAACAAGCTTCTTTATTACCTCTTCCGACTCAGGCTCTCTGGTTATCGACAGCCTGACTGCCGGGGGCAAGCTTGATGCACCGGTAGCCCAGCGTGTTTTTTGGGCCATAACAGAGGGTGCTGTGGCGGCTGTGCTGCTTATAGGAGGAGGGCTTGGGGCTCTCCAGACCGCCTCGATCATTACGGGCCTGCCATTTGCACTTGTACTGATAATTATGGCTTACAGCCTGTTGAAAGGTTTGAGGGAGGAGCATTTCAAGATAATGAGGTATGAACTTAAAAAGGAACGTAAATCATATCAGGAGATAATCGGTGATGTTATAAGGAAAAGGGAAACAACCAGAAAAACAGATAAGTCATGAAAGTATTCAGAAATATATTAGTATGCCTTGACCTTACCGAGATGGATGAGGCTATTATCAGGTATGTCGGATTCCTGGCATCAATATTCAGACCCTCAGGCCTTACCTTTATACATGTGATGGAGAGCAACGAGATACCCGAGGAAATTGCCGATGCATTTCCGGATCTGGGTAAACCACTAAGTGATATTGTGAATGAGGAAATAAGGGAAAAGGTGAATGAAACACTTGATGAAATCGATGGTGTGAAGGTAAGTATAGTGCTTGAATACGGCCTGCCTACCGAAGAGATAATTCAGTATGCGAGGAACAACCGTATAGACCTGGCGGTGCTGGGTAAAAAGATTGGCTATGTGGGTGAGGGTAGTGTTGCAAGGCGTATTGTCGGGTTGATGCCGTCCTCGGTTTTGCTGGTCAGTGAAACCTCCCCTCATCAGATAAGCAAAATTCTGGTGAGAATGGATTTTTCAAAAACATCAGTTATTGCTATGAAGACTGCAAAGGATATCTCAGAAACTGCAGGAGCGGAACTGGAGTGCCATCACGTTTATAAGCTTCCGCTTGCATATACTCCAAAAAACACACCCGGGGAAGCTAAGAAACTTAAAGTCAAACTCGGGCAATATGTAGAGAATGAATACAAGGCTTTTATCAAGAAGAACAAACTGGATTATAAGTATCCCTGCACTTTTTCGATGGATATTCAGGGAGATGAAGCCCATATGGTATACAGTCATGCAATAAAAACCGGAGCGGATCTGATAGTATCCGGAAGCAGGATCAAGTCGCAGCTGGCGAATGTTATGCTCGACAGGACTTCTGAGAAACTTGCCGGTGCCAATAAGAGCATTCCGGTATTGGTAGTAAAAGACATGAAGCAGTCTATCGGATTTCTGAAATCATTGTTTGAATATTAAAATATACAGGCATATGAAAAGATTATTAATTATATCAGCAACCGTTCTGATGTTAACGAATGCCTGCCGTGGTCCGGGTACAACAGAAGATCCTCCCAAGGGAGAGATATATATTGTTTATACCGATTGGGCGGAGAGCGTTGCACTTACCTCACTGGTTCATTTGCTGCTTGAGGAACAGCTGGGTTATACCGTAATAACCAGACTTGCCGGGGCAGATACGGTTTTTCAGGATATAGCCTCCGGCAGGGCCGATATTTTTGTGGATGTGTGGATGCCGCATACCCATCAGCACTATCTTGCAGAACATGAGGGGGAGTTTGAGGATCTGGGGCCCAATTACTATGGTGCCAGGACAGGTCTGGTTGTGCCGGAATACATGGCAGTTGAGAGTATCCCTGCTTTAAGGGAATATTACAAGGGCCCTATAGTCGGCATAGACACAACTGCCGGAATCATGAGGAATACCTTCAGGGCAATTCAGGCATATGAACTGGAGAATGAACTCCTTGTACTTTCCGACCTGGAGATGTCGGAAAGGCTGGGAAGTCATATTCAGCGCAGGGATAATATTGTTGTAACAGGGTGGGAGCCTCACTGGCTTATGCACCGATACGATCTTAAATTTCTTGACGATCCGCTCGGGATATACATGCAGCAGGAATCCATTAATACAATTGGCCGAACTGGTTTTACTGAACAACACCCCCGGGCAACTGAAATGCTGAAAAGGATGGTGCTTGGCGAAAGACTTATCAATGAACTGCTCTACCGGGCACAAAGGTGGGATGACCCGTATGAAGGTGTCAGGGAGTGGAAAAGAAATAATGAATTTATTGTTAACCAGTGGGTAAGGGGGCTGAAACCGGAAAGAGAAAAGATCATGTAAAAGATATATTTTTTTGTATATTGGCTCTTACATATAGCTATAATAGCATACAAATGATTAAGATATATGAATAAAATACAGAGATTGATAGTCCAGTCTGCATTCCTGCTGATTGCAGCTGTAGTTGTGTTTACGCACTGCGCATCACCCGAAACGGATCAGGAATTAACGGAGCTTCAGGAACTTGCACTGACCTTTACTGAACCACTTCCGGAACACGCCTTTGAAGAGGGGATGCCCCGCTCGGATGAGTTAATCGATCTTGGAAAGATGCTCTTTTTTGAGCCACGTCTTTCAAAGAGCGGTCTTATAAGCTGCCATACTTGCCATAATTTTGCGACGTTTGGGGCTGATATTCTGCCGGTTTCGATTGGCCATATGTGGCAGAAGGGTCCGCGCAATGCTCCCACTGTTCTTAATGCAGCCCTTCACGGATCACAGTTCTGGGACGGCAGGGAGCCTGATGTAGAGTCACAGGCACTGGTGCCTATACTTGACGAAGTTGAGATGGCCGCCACAGAGGAGCATGTTATTGAGGTACTCACCTCCATGCCTGAATATGTTGAAAGGTTCAGGGAGGTATTCCCGGAAGAAGAAAACCCAATGGTATATGAAAATGTAGGAGTTGCGATAGGGGCTTTTGAGAGGATATTGCTTACTTATTCACCCTTCGATGACTTTCTCAGGGGCGATGCCGCTGCCCTTACCGAAGAGGAGAAGGAGGGGCTGAGGGTTTTTGCTGATGTTGGATGCCAGTCATGTCACGGGGGGCCAGTACTTGGCGGAAATGCATTCAGCGTTTTTGAAACACCCGCGGAAAGGGAGTCGGGAGAGAGTGACCCCGGGCGTTTTGATATTACCGGAAATCCAATGCATATGAACTCCTTCAAGGTTCCCTCCCTATTGAATATCGCAAAAACCTACCCGTATCTTCACGACGGAAGTGTATGGTCTCTTAGCGAAACAGTTGATATTGTTGCCGTTGATATGCTCGGTAGGGAGCTTAGCCCGGAGGATAACAGCTCAATCGTTGCATTCCTGCATTCACTTACCGGCGAAGTGCCTGCATATGCACTTGAGATCCCGGTTCTCCCCCCTTCGACTGCTGATACTCCACGGCCTGTGTTTGACTGAGAATGAAATATGACAGAAAAGCTATCCTCACGTCCGCTGCAGAAGATGTTCATGGAGGTTCCGCCCTCCTATGACCTTGTAAACCGCCTGCTGACATTCAGGATGGATCAGGTGTGGCGTGCGGGTGCTGTCAGGTCATTGCTTAAGACGGATGATGCAGGTAAAAAAGATGGCCACAGGATACTTGACCTTTGTACAGGTACAGGTGATCTTGCCATAAGGCTGGCTGCAAGAAAAAAGAGGGCTGATAGCGTAACGGCGCTTGACTTCAGCAAGCCTATGCTGGAGCTGGCCAAAAAGAAAGCCGATTCAAGGGGACTGAAGGATATAGAGTTTGTGCATGGTGATGCTGCGTCAATGCCCTTTGAAGACTCTTTTTTTGATGCTGTAGGCATTGCTTTTGCCCTGAGGAACCTTACGTACAAAAACCCCGACAGAGACCGTTTCCTTTCGGAAATTACTCGGGTCCTGAAACCCGGCGGTAAGTTTGTGGCTGTCGAGACTTCTCAGCCTGAAAACATTTTCTTAAGAAAGGCATTCCATCTTTACATGAGGTATTTTACAGCACCTGCAGGTTCCCTGTTGTCGGGCCATCGCGGCGCATACAGATACCTGGCCTATTCTGCTGCAGATTACTACAATGCTGCACGGCTGAAAGAGATATTGCTTTCTGCCGGATTCAGCAAGGTAAATTATAAACTGCTTTTTAACGGAATAGCTGCAAGATGGGAGTGTATTCGCTGATTAAGGTTTGCTATTCGTTATAGATCACATTCACAACTGTTTCTCCTACAACTCTCAGTGTACTGATGTCGATAACATCGATCGTGTCATCCGTAGTGTGCCATTCCGGGAAAAAACCATGCGGTGTTGTTTCGTCCTGGTGGATGATGTTTATGGTCGGAATATTGCGTATTGTGTTTATATAGTAGTGATCATCAATAATATAGCCTCCATCACGATTAAGAAACATATGTGAATGGCCAAGTCGCCTGGCAGTATCCCATACCTGCCTTACAATATTTGGTGCATAAAGCATTGAGTAACCCTCACGTTTGAATGTTGCACCGGAAGCCCCAACCATATCAAGCAGGATACCGTAGCGGGCATTGTAGTCAGAACGGTGGGGGTTTCTGGCCCAGTATTGTGAGCCAAGTGCCCAGGTGTCTTCATCAGAACGGTTCTCCAGCCGATGGATGCCATAATCTTCCGCATCAAAAAGTATTATATCAACACCGATGCCGGGCTCTTCCATGCTGAGCAGCCGGGCAATTTCAAGCAGTACACCTACACTGCTCGCTCCGTCATTTGCCCCGTCTATGGGTGTATAGTGTTTGCCGGGATCCGGGTCGTGATCTGCAAAAGGACGCGAGTCCCAGTGTGCGCAAAGGAGAATACGTCTTCTCTCTTCCGGTTTGAAAACTCCGATTATATTCTTTATGTTGAGTGTGTTTCCGTCCCAGGCCCTTACGCGGCCCTGCTGTATATAAACCGTATCGGCATATTTATGCATCATTGAAGATAGCCATTCGCCGGCTTCCCGGTGTGCCTGGGTGTTAGGTACCCGCGGGCCGAAATCGAGTTGCTTTTGGATGAAAGCGTATGCTGAATCCGCACGGAACTCCGGAATAAGTGCCTTAGTGGATTTGTTTTCAGTTAACTCTGTGCTGTTTTCACTGCTTTCCTGGCGATTACCGCAAGACAGCAGGCTCAGGAGAAAAACAGCAACCAGTAAATGAGTCTTGTGCATGGGTCTTTTTTTGCAAAGATACGATTGTCTGCCATTGTAAAACTATATCAGTCAAGGCCGTTTTCCACCGCAAAATTGACCAGTGCCGCCAGGTTTTTGAGTCCCAGCTTTTTCAGCATGTTCTTTCGGTGATTGTTTACCGTGTGGGGGCTGAGTCCAAGGAGTTCCGACACTTCCGTTGTAGTACCCCCCGCTGCAAAATGTCTGAGTATTTCTTTTTCCCTTTTTGTTATCTTGTTTATCCTGGACTGGTTGACCCACTGCAGTTTGTTCTGGCTGAACTGCTTTAGGTTTTTTCTGTAGCTTATAGGACCCGTAAAATCAACACTTACCGAAACCGTTTCAAAGATATTCTTTCCCCTGTCGATCCTGAAAACCCTGGTTGAGGTAAACAGCCACAAGTAATGCCCGTCTGCATGACGGAAGCGGTAGAAGGCTGTATATGTATCTTCCGGGTTTTTCATAAGGTAATCCTTCATGTTTTCAAGGTAGGAAATGTCTTGTGGGTGATAGCGGGAGGTAAGTTGTTCCATCTCGAAATCAACATCTCTGAGGCCATCGAACCCGATCAGCCTTTTGTAGCCATCATTTGCCCATACCAGCCTTGGTTTGTTCAGATCAACAACCAGTATTATCGCCTCAATACCATCAACAACGGATTGCATAAAATTCAGCTGTTCCGCAGGTGAATTTTCTTCTGTTGCCTGAGGGCTAATAGTGTTATATCCGGACTCCTTCATGTTAATAAAATGTTGGTGATAAAAACACACAAATTTAATGTTTTTTGCTTTTTATTGCTGTATTTTAAGTTTTTGCTATTATAATTTTCCGGTTAATGATAAGTTATCTGTTTTTTTGAAAAAAATGACTATATTTGCAGCGGTAAACGCAGCATTGTATCAAACAGTGGTGTTGCCTGTTAGGTGAGGCTACTGGATGAACACAGGCTACTGCCCAAAAATGTCTACAGACGCCAATGGGTAGAACAGGCTTTGTCGGATTAAGGCATTGCTTAAGGTAGCTTCCCTCTCGACAGGGATAAGTCATCCAGAGCTAAAACTCAACAAGGGGCATATTTGCAGGATATTATAACTCTTATAGTTGTATCCTGTGCTTTAAGAAGCCCCCTTCCAACCATCCTCCGGAAGGGTTTTTTTGTGGCTTTTCCCCTTGTTATCACCGGTTTAAATACCCGGGCAGCCCCTTTAACTTCGGAAAGGAGGGAGTCATGGTTAAAGTTGACTTGGATCAGAAAAACATGGTTATCGAGGGCCTTATAAAGGCCAGGGAGTGGGAGGCACTGGTCACCATTCTCAAAAAGATGCCTGTTGTTGAAGTGGTGGAAGTACTCAGGGAGCTTGAGGATCCTGAACTTCTGGAAGTCCTTGGTTTTTTCTCACCTGAGGAACAGGGATACATTGTTTCCGATTTTGATGCTGACATGCAGGTTGAGCTGTTTGAAGCTCTGGGGCCGAGGGGATTTGCCGGTATCTTTATCCATATGGCATCCGATCTAAGGGCTGACTTCTACCAGGAACTGGACAGGGAAGATCAGCTGAAACTGTTGCCCTATCTGGATAAAAAGACCCGTGAGAATGTAATACGCCTAAGCTCATACGATCCTGAAACCGCCGGTGGTATCATGAGCACCGATTTTGCTACGATTATGGGTGACATGACAGCTGCCCAGGCCATAGAAAAGGTCCGCAGCGATGCTCCATCGAAGAAGATGATATATTATGTCTATGTGGTTGACAATGATATGAAGCTGCATGGCTTTACTACCCTGAAAGACCTTATAATGGCAGAACCGGAGACTTCGATCTGGGATATAGTTTATAAGGATTTTGCCTGGGCAGAGGTGGACGAGGACAGGGAAACCGTCGCATCCAAGATTGAAAAATACGACCTTGTAGCAATCCCTGTTATAAACAAGTACGGACAGCTCGCAGGTATTGTAAGGCATGATGAGGCCCTTGAGGTAATACAGGCTGAGCAGACCGAGGATATGGAAAAGTTCATGGGTATTGTGCCTGATGATGAGAGCCTGGATTACCCTGAAACGAGTGTATTGTCGCATTTCCGCAAGCGTATAACCTGGGTTGCCTCGCTGGCGGTAATTGGAGTTCTTTCAGGGATGATAATACACAGGTATGAAGAGGCAATGTCGGCACTTATAATTCTTGCCCTTTACATGCCAATGGTAGCCGATTCAGGAGGTAATGTGGGCTCACAGTCTGCTACAGTGGTTATACGTGCACTTGCCCTGGGCCAGGTAAGCCTGAAGAACTGGCTGATGATTCTTCTGAAGGAGGCAAGGATATCGCTGATGCTTTCAGTGGTTCTTGGCCTTATAGCATTCGGAAAGATACTGTTCTTATCATGGGAAACTGATATCCCTGAACAGTACAGTCTGTTCTATCTGGCGTTCGGTATAGCCCTTGCCCTTAGCCTGCAGGTTATATCGGCTACCCTTATAGGTGCCGGTCTTCCACTTCTGGTAAAACGTCTCGGAGGCGACCCTGCTGTTGCTGCGAGCCCTGCCATCACCACAATGGTTGATATTACCGGACTGCTTATATACTTCGGGATTGCGGTAACGCTGTTCTTTTAGGGCCATAAATGGCTTTTATATCTATCTTTGCGCTTTAAAAGAAATTCTATAATGAAGATTGAAGAAAAGATAGCTGCAGCAGTTTCGGAAGTTATAAAAGAACTTGCCGGTACTGAACCTGAGCCTGGAAAGATAGTATTTCAGAAAACCCGCAAAGAGTTCAGGGGAGATCTGACCCTGGTAGTTTTCCCTTTTACAAAGCTTCTAAAACGGTCGCCGGAAGAGGTTGCTGATACAATCGGAAGGGCATTGGTTGAAAGGGTAGAGGAGGTCAGTGAATTTAACTCCGTTAAGGGATTCCTTAATATGAGCCTTACCGGGCGTTTTTGGCTGGGTTTCCTGGGGGAGAACATGGATAATGACAAATTCGGATATGCTGCAGCAGAGACTCAGCAGCCTCCTGTGGTAGTTGAGTACTCATCACCGAATACCAATAAACCTCTGCATTTGGGGCATATTCGCAACAACCTTCTGGGATATTCTGTATCCAGGCTGCTGGAAGCCTCCGGGAACAATGTGGTTAAGGTCAACCTTGTAAATGACAGGGGTATCCATATCTGTAAATCGATGCTTGCCTGGATGAAATACGGCAAGGGTGAAACTCCTCAGAGCAGTGGAAAGAAGGGCGATAAACTTGTAGGCGACTATTACGTGAGGTTTGAAACTGAGCTTCGCCGGCAAATCGCCGGGATTATTGAAAAGGAAGACATTGGAGAGGATGAGGCAAGGAAGAAGGCGCCATTGATGCTGGAAGCCCAGGATCTTTTGAGGCGTTGGGAGGCACGTGATAAAGAAGTGGTTGAAGTTTGGGAGATGATGAACTCCTGGGTATATGCTGGTTTTGATCTCACATACCGGCGTCTGGGTGTTGATTTTGATAAAATATACTATGAGTCTGACACCTACCTGCTGGGCAGGGATATTGTGATGGAGGGACTCGAAAAAGGGGTGATGTACAAAAAGGACGATGGTTCTGTGTGGGCCGGACTCAGCGAATACAAGATTGACGACAAGTTGCTGCTCAGGTCGGATGGTACATCTGTATACATGACACAGGATATTGGAACCGCCCAGCTGCGGTATGATGACTTTACACCCCGGCAGATGGTGTATGTGGTCGGAAATGAGCAGAACCACCATTTCAGTGTTCTGCGCAAGGTACTAGATAAGCTGGGTAAGCCATATTCTGATGCCATATACCACCTGAGTTACGGTATGGTTGAGCTGCCCGCCGGAAAAATGAAGTCCAGGGAGGGCACTGTGGTTGATGCTGATGACCTGATGGATGAGATGGCGGGAACTGCTGCCAGGATAACCGAGGAGCTTGGTAAAACGCAGGATTTCAGTAAGGAGGAAAAGGAAAGCCTTTACCATATTATAGGGCTTGGTGCACTGAAGTATTTTATCCTTAAGGTTGACCCTAAGAAGAACATGTTGTTCAACCCAGAGGAGTCAGTTGACTTTAACGGTAATACAGGGCCTTTTATACAATATACTTATGCCCGCATATGTTCTGTGCTGAGAAAGGCCGGAGAGGAAAGCCTTACCAAAGCACCGGATTCACTCGGGGGTGCCGTTCTGAATGAAAAGGAAAAACAGCTTGTCAGAACATTATACGATTTTCCGGCAATGGTCCGGGAGGCCGCTGCAGAGTTGAGCCCGGCCAGGATCGCCAATTACGTTTATGAGGTTGCAAGGGAGTTCAACCAGTTCTATCATGACTACTCAATATTAAACGAGGAAGACAAAAACCTGAGTGATATGCGTCTGTGCCTATCGTCACTGACTGCTTTAACCATCCGCAACGCAATGCTGCTTCTGGGCATAGAAGTGCCTGAGCGTATGTAGTGATAACTCAGAAATACATCGGTACGCTCCTTCGGTGTGTGTCGAGAAAATTCAGATCGTATCTCAGTACCAGTTCATGGCTGCCGAAGTTGAAACTTGGCACCCTGTTGATTATCGACCAGTCGAACGAGTAGTTCAGTGTCCAGTTGTCACTTACCCTAAGCCCGAGCAGCAACCCGAGGGCATCCTGTACCCTGACAAGGGCTCCTGCCGAGAATCTGTCAAAAAGAATTATGTTTGCCGTAAGGTCTGCTTCAAACGCAGGGCCTCCGTTGCCTTTTGAATCTCTCTGATACCTGAAGTAGGTGGTAGGCACTATCACCATGTCGGGGTTTATCTCAAATGCAGCCCCTGCTGTAAGATAGTAGTTCCTCTCCTGAAGTATTGTCCTGGCACCACCCGTCAGTGAGTTATCGAAATAGTTCACCTCTAGAAATTTCGGAATAGACACTCCTATATACAGGTTCTCTTCACGGTAATACATTCCGAACCCGAAGTTCGGCAGCCAGTGGCTCCTGAAGTCGGAAGCAAAATGAGGATCCCTGGGGTCATCAATTATAAGTTCCGTAAGGGGAACGTCATACACCCCGATCCCCGCCTTGAGTCCGAACGAAAGGGTTCCCTGGTGAGTTGCCTGCACCTTGTATGAGAAATCAGCGAAAAATGAAGTCGTTTTTTCAGGCCCGAATCTCTCATTCCTGAACGAAAGCCCCAGCCCGATATTCTCATTGGTGGTAGGGCTGTGAATGTTCAGGCTCTGAGTTACCGGGGCCTTGTCGAATACAAGTGTCCAGTGGGAGCGGTTAAGCGATGTTATCGACATCGAAGCCCTGCTTCCTACATAGCCGGGATTGATCTCCTGCAAATTCGACTTGTAATGAGCAAACATTACTTCCCTCTGGGCACTTACCTCTCTGAGTAAGCCCCCTGAAACGAGGATAGCGAAAATAATTATCAGCCTTTTCATGATCATATTGTATTGTCTGCATTTTATCTTGCCAGGTAAATAAAACTCCTTATCGGATCCTGACCACTTCCGAGGTCAAGTATATAGTAATACGTACCAACAGGCAGAGGCCTGTTGTTCATATCTGTTCCATCCCATGAATTATCATATGGTGATTGTTCGTAAACAAGGGTGCCCCAGCGGTCAAATATCTTTATACCCCTGTTGTCAGGGTAGAGGTCAAGCAACCCTCCTATTACGAAATAATCGTTAATGCCGTCGCCATCCGGTGAGAAGCCTTCCGGTATAAACAGTTCTATTGCTTCCTCTACCGTTATTTCAGCGCTGTCCCATGTATTGTTGTGGTTGGGGTCGAATGTCTGGCTCGACACCATTGCCAGGTTGGTCAGAACAGTATGACCCGGCACCTCCCGGCCTACCCTCAGGGTGGCCCTGAACTCAACGCTCTCCCCGTCAGCCAGCTCGTCAAGTGACCAGATGATGCTGTGGTCATATTCTATATAGTGACCGTTATTGTCGGCACTTACAAATGACAACCCTTCGGGTATGTCATCAACAAGTGTTATGTAGTGGGCATAGCTTGGTCCGTAGTTTGTAAGCGTTATTATATAGTCAACATGACTTCCGCCTTCTGCGCTTTCTGGAATTGCACGTTTTCTCACCTCAAGGTCAGCCTCGGTGGTGATTACAACCTCAAGAATACCAAAGTTATTGGTCAGGTCAGGATCTTC
>SLKR01000014.1 GCA_007134525.1 Bacteroidales bacterium
AAGCTGACCACCACCCTTAAAATAGACCCCACGCTGGCCCGCCTTCTTGCCCAAAGGGAGATAGCCAGTTACGGGGAAGCCCGGGATTTTTTCCGCCCTTCATTGGACAACCTGCATGACCCATTCCTGTTGAAAGACATGGATCTTGCGGTAGGCAGAATCGAGCAGGCTATAGAAAAGGGTGAGAGGATACTTGTTTACGGAGACTATGACGTTGACGGCACCACTGCGGTAGCGTTGGTTTACGACTTTCTGAAGGAGTTTCACGACAACATTGATTATTACATACCTGACAGGTACAAGGAGGGTTATGGTATATCCTACGAGAGCATTGATCATGCCATAAAAACGGGAGTTGGCCTGATCATATCCCTAGACTGTGGCATTAAGGCACACAAGCAGATAAAATATGCCACAGATCAGGGCATTGACTTTATTGTTGTAGACCACCACAGACCCGGCGATATTGCATTGTCTGCAATGGCTGTTGTTGATCCCAAACAGCAGGAGTGCGAATACCCGTTTAAGGACCTTTCTGGCTGTGGCCTGGGCTTTAAGCTTGCACAGGCATTTTACCAGAAGAAGAAGCTTCCCTTTTCCAGGCTGGAAGTGCTGCTTGACCTTGTGGTTGTTAGTATTGCAGCCGACGTTGTGCCCATAACCGGTGAGAACAGGGTGCTTGCATACTATGGTTTAAAGCGGCTTAATTTTAACCCGAGGGCAGGTCTTGAGTCAATACTTTTCTACAGCAATGTATTCCGGAAGGCCAGGCCGGATGATGTATCTGCATTTACACGGGAAATTGGAATCAGTGACTTGATGTTCCTTATAGGACCAAAGATAAATGCGGCCGGCAGGATAGAGAACGGTATCAAGGCGGTGGATCTTTTGGTTTGTAAAACCATGCGCGAAACCCACGAACTTACCATTGATATTAACGATAACAATACCGAAAGAAGAAGCCTGGACACCGATATTACCCGCCAGGCAATGGAAATGATAAGCCGTAACCCCGGGCTAAAAGAAGGAAAGGCGACAGTGCTTTTTGATCCCAACTGGCACAAGGGGGTTATCGGGATTGTTGCATCACGCCTTATAGAGACCTATTACCGTCCTACAATAATTTTTACCGAATCAAACGGCATGATAACCGGTTCGGCACGTTCGGTAAAGGATTTTGATGTCTATGATGCAATAGATGCATGCAGTGATCTGCTGGAGCATTTCGGGGGGCACAAGTATGCAGCAGGCCTGAGCCTGAGGCCTGAGCGCCTGGATGATTTCAGGGAAAAGTTCATGCAGTTTGTAGAAGACAATATAACAGAAGAAATGCTCATGCCCCAGATAGAGGTGCATGCAGAGCTTGAACTGTCTGTAATTGCCGGTAAATTCTTTCGCGTTCTCAAGCAGTTTGCACCTTTCGGGCCGGGTAACCCCAACCCTGTATTTGTGTCGCGCAATTGCATTGTACACGGCAATGTACGGGTTGTAGGCAACAAGCATCTGAAGTTCAGGGTAAGCCAGCCGTCAATGTACCATTCAGACCTTCCTGCCATAGCATTTCAGCAGGGGAATCAGATTGAAAGAATGCGCACATGCAAGACCTTTGACATTGCTTACCAGATTGAGGAGAATGAATGGAACGGGCAGGTTAACCTTCAGTTAAATGTAAAGGATATCAAATTCCGGGAATAGCTTATTTGCGGCCAAAGTCAGCCGGGATCTCTCCCCACGCCTCAGTTTCCCATTTAAGGAGCTGGTTGTCCCAGCTATTGTTCTTAAGCCAGTTTTCTGCACGTTTTATGAGCTCGAACAGCTCCCCGTTCTTTCCGGAGGGTTCTACCTTTGTGCGTGCTTTCTTGTTTCGCACCCAGGCCAGGGCAGTGCGTGAGTCGGTATAAACGGGTCTTTTGATATTATGTTTCTTGCACCATGCAAGCGCGTGTACGATGGCCAGGAACTCACCTATATTGTTCGACCCTCCTTCAAACGGTCCCATTTTGAAAAATCTTGCCCCGCTTTTTGTATCCACACCCTGGTACTCCATCCTGCCTGTCTTGCCTGAGCATGCGGCATCAACGGAGATGCTGTCAGGTATGGGGCGGCCGATTTTTTTAAGTTCCCCTTCGGTGAGCCTGCTCTGGTGCTTGTCCTTTCCTATATAGTCGGCGTAATTTCCCTCCAGTGCCTCCCACGCCATATCTTCTGTCGGGAACGACTTGTATATGGCTCCGTTGAAACCCTCAACGGCCTGCCGGCATTTTGCCCAGCTGTCGAAAACGCCTGTTTCATTTCCCCTCCAGACAGCGTAATACTTTTTTTGGCCCATAGATTTTTTCTCCCTTTAACGAATGCTATCCGGCTTTTATCGGGTCCCATCCCTGCGCTGTTAGCTTAACCAGCTGTCCTGAACTGGTAAAAAGGTTATGTCCCTGTTCGGCCTCAGTTATATGCCCTATGGGGTGGACCGAAGAAATATCCTTTATTTTGTCGTAATCACTCTGGCTTATGGTGAACAGCAGCTCATAATCCTCGCCTCCGCTGAGCGCACATGTTGTAGGGTCAATATTGAACTCGTGCGCTGTTTGCGCCATTCTCCGGTCGAGAGGTATCTTTTCTTCATATATTGTGGCACCGGTACCGGAGTTTTTGCATATGTGCAGGATTTCAGAGGCCAGACCATCTGAGATATCAATCATTGAGGTTGGGCGCACCCCTGCTTCGTGCAGAAGTTCTATGATATCCCTCCGGGGTTCGGGTTTGAGCTGCCTCTCAATAACATATGAATAACTGCTGATATCAGGTTGTGTGTCAGGATTGGCCCTGTATGCCTGTTTCTCCCGCTGCAATACCAGCTGGCCGCAATATGCCCCGCCCAGATCGCCGCTTACAAATATCAGGTCATTTGGTCTGGCCCCGCTGCGGTATACCACTTGCTCTTTCTCCGCCTGCCCGACGGCAGTAATGCTTATAAACAGACCGGCCTTGCTTGTGGTAGTATCGCCCCCTACCAGATCAACATTGTATTTGTCACATGCGAGTCTTATACCTGCATACAGCTCCTCAAGCGCCTCAAGAGAATAGCGGCGCGAGACGGCGATCCCGGCCAGTATCTGCCTGGGCCTGGCATTCATTGCATATATATCTGAGAGATTTACAGCAACAGCCTTATAACCCAAATGCTTCAGGGGTGTATAGACCATATCGAAGTGTACTCCTTCTACAAGCAAGTCTTTGGTAATTATTGTGGCA
The DNA here is from genome assembly GCA_007134525.1 of Bacteroidales bacterium. Lineage (GTDB taxonomy): Bacteria > Bacteroidota > Bacteroidia > Bacteroidales > UBA7960 > PUPG01. Next base: position 3,253 of record SLKR01000014.1, read on the forward strand.
AGGGGTCCGTTGTCAATTACTGCGGCATCATCGCCCACTCCCATTAATGTTTCAGGATGGTGATGCTTAATTCCTCTGGTAAGGTGATCAATAAGTCCGAACTCCCCAAGGCTCGCAATGTCGGTAAGGCCTTTGTCGTTGTTATTTTTCATCTTTTTCTTTCTGTTGATAATTTACGCTCTCATCATGCAGGAGCTGAAGCAGTTTTCTGGTAAATTCCGGGCTTAGCCCCAGGCTTTTTGACTTCTGCATCCTGTCGTTCAGAATATGCTCCTGCCGGTTTTTCTGCACTATTACTTCGCCTTTCTTCCTTTTTATCCTGCCAATCTCGGAAGAAACACCAAAGCGCCCGGCAAGCAGTTCCAGCAGTGTATGGTCGTAGTTGTCTATTCTTTCACGCATTGCCTGAAGCGGCCGGGAAATATCTTTACGCTCGCTGGTTGCCAGGGCCATATTTATCAGTTCATGCATTGCCTCTGGCGTTATCTGTTGTGAAGAGTCGGTCAGGGCTTCATCGGGCCTGTAGTGAGACTCTATGATTAATCCATCCATATTGAGCCCCAGAGCGGTTTCAGTTATTTCTGCAAGCCCTGCCCTGTTCCCTGCAATATGCGAAGGGTCACATATAACGGGAATGCCCGGTATTATTTTCTTCAGTTCAAGCGGTATCTCCCACAGAGGAAGGTTGCGGGATGTTTTGTTCTCATGGGTATGAAAACCACGGTGCAGGGCAATTATTTTATTTGTTCCGGCATTGAAAATCCTCTCGATTGCACCTATCCACAGTCGCAGGTCAGGGCTGACAGGATTCTTTACCATTACCGGTATGCCTGTTCCCCTTATTACATTTGCTATTTCCTGTACCATAAAAGGATTAACGGTGGTTCGTGCTCCCAGCCATATAATATCTATTCCGTGTTTCAGGCAAGTTTCGGCATGCCGTGGCCTTGCCACCTCAACTGCCAGGGGAAGGCCTGTTTCTGCCCTGGAATCTTTAAGCCAGGGCATTGCTTTTTCCCCGATTCCTTCAAACTCCCCGGGCCGTGACCGGGGTTTCCACACGCCTGCCCGGATTGCCGATAATTTACCTCCCGAGGCAAGCTGGCGGGCTGTTTCCTCAAACTGATGCTTGCTTTCAACGCTGCACGGCCCTGCAATGACCACCATGCCTTCTCGCAGGGAAAGCCAGCTTGCGGCAGGCAGTATATCTATGTTAGTCGGAAACGGCATTATACTTGTTTTTTGCAAAGTTAGGAAAAAAAGCCACTGCAGAATTTTAGTGAATGCGTGATCAGGGAAGCCAGATTTTTTGCCGGTTGCCGGCTTAGCCAAATAATTGTTATTTTTGTTCAGGTTGTTTTTGGGCATTGTATGGATATTAACTCTATAGAAAACAAGATACTGCAATACAAAAAGGAGGGGAAAAGGCTTTTTGCCACCTCCAGTTTTCAGACACACAGTGTTGTCCTGCTCCATGTATTAAGTCGTGTAGACAGGGAAATCCCTGTATATTTCATCAATACAGGTTTTCATTTCTCAGAGACCATCCGCTATAAGGTTAAGGTTGCTGAAAGACTCGGAATTATGGTCAGCGACCTCTTGCCACATGTTCCGAAAAGTATGCAGACCAATGCTTCGGGAGATCTTATGTTCACTTACGATCCCGATTACTGCTGTTTTTTAAACAAGGTTCAGCCGGTTGAAGCTCTCCTTAAACAGTATGATGTATGGATCAATGGAATACGTGCCTGCCAGAACAGTTTCAGGAGCAGGTTCAGTGAGGAGGAAAAGACAGGGAATGGAGTTGTAAGGTACCATCCTTTGCTTAAATGGTCTGTACAAGACATGAACGCCTATATTTCGCTTTATAACCTGCCTGTACATCCGCTGGAAGAAAAAGGTTACAGGAGTATTGGGTGTGAACCCTGCACCAGGCCCGCCAACGGTAATAATATGCGGGATGCACGGTGGGCTGGCATGAAGAAAACAGAGTGCGGCCTGCACATTAACACCAAAAACCTGGGGTCATGAAGATTTTGATTACCGGAGGAGCAGGGTATATAGGCAACGAACTGGTTTTCGAGCTGCTGAAAGACCCATCGGTAAGTGAGATAATAATCTATGACAATCTCAGCAGGAAGAACTATAACCTTTTTCTTGATACCAGGTATGAACCACGCAAGGTAAGTTTTATCCAGGGTGAGCTGCTCGATTCAAGGAGACTAAGACAGGTACTTCGGGATATCGATGTTGTATACCATCTTGCAGCAAAGGTTTCCACACCGCTGGCAACCGAGAACTCCCACCTTTTTGAGCAGATCAACCACTGGGGAACAGCTGAGCTTGTATATGCCGTTGAAGAGAGTCCGGTAAGCAAGTTCATTTACCTGAGCACCACTTCGGTATATGGTGCATCGGAGCAGATGATCTCAGTTGATACCCCCCCTGATCCCAAAACATTTTACGGAAGCAGCAAACTCAGGGGGGAGGCTCATGTTGAACGCCTGATAGACAAAATTGATGCCTGGATAATACGTTCAGGAAATGTTTATGGCTACAGCCCAAGTGTTCGCTTTGATGCCGTTGTAAACCGTTTTATGTTTGAAGCAAATTTTAACGGCCGCATCCAGATAACAGGCAATGGCAAACAGCAAAGGGCCTTTGTGCATGTAAGCAAGGTAGTTAACATGTTGTCAAACCTTTTAAGGATGAATCTTGCGCCAGGCATCTACAATTTCAGTGAGCACAATATGTCGATAGAGCAGATTGCAAACATAATCAAGGAAATATATCCTTCCCTTGATATGATCTTTGTCAACCAGCACCTGGTTATGAGGGAGATCAAGGTAATGGAAGACAGGCGCATTAATCCGCTTATGTCTCTTCCGCCCGTCTCATTTAAGGAAGAACTTATGAACTTCCGCGAGAAGTTCTCTTTCTCATCTTGACATGCGAGGCTTAAATAAGGGTGAACCTGAGGCTGAAGCCGCCGTGTGTATTGGTATTGGGGAACTGGTTGGAAACAAACGGATTGTTTACTGTACGGTCGAAGAAGATCCGGAAGTTCACACGGGGGCTGATCTGGTATTCGGCTGATGTATTGAGCCCAACTGACCTCTGACCCGAAGATATTATATCCGTTTCTTCGAGAAGCTTTCTGAGTATTGTCTTGTTATCCCTTATTGACATGTCAAAGCGCAGCATCAGGTCGCTTTCGACCCTCTGCCTTCTGCCCTGTTGTGTTATATTGAATGCAAGGTCCTGGAAGCGATATCCTGCACCTATTATAATTTCACTGGAGTAGTGGTCGGTTATCTGGTTATTTGCAAAGCTCAGCACTATATCACGGGAGCGCCTGTACTCCATCCTTGTCATAAGATTATTCTGCCAAGTAACATCAACATTAAAAAGTGGATTGAACTGTTCGTTTATCGACACCTGGCCTATTTCGTATTCAGGTATGAAGTTCCCGGATGCACTCTCCTTTACTGCCTGGTAGCCGTCAATCTCCCTATACCTGATATCTGACTGGAAGCTGCCAACAGTAAAGGTGCTTCTGTAGCCATGACCGATTGTGAACGACTGGAAGATACTGCGGAATGCCGGTATTCTGGATAAGCCGTCGTAGGTGAGCCTCCAGTTAGGCATCGGGAATTTTAAAAACGGACTTAATTCGCTGTCGGTCGGATCACTGCCTGAATATGCAGCAAGGAATGCAGGTATAAGTACATCCTGTGATGTTGGCCCGTAACCTGTCGGAAACCCTGTCTCTTCATCAAATGTTCCGTCCCAGTTCGGGTTCTGTTCCGCAAGCCTTACAGCGATATCTATGCGGTAATTTCTGAAGTTCTCAAAGTTTTCGGAAGTATAGGTGCGGTCATCTACAGTTTCAAAAGTTGTCCGCATTGCAAAGAATGAGATGCTGAAGCTCCCCTGTTCAACCGGGTTGAATGAACCAAAGTTACCCAGGGTGTCGGCCTTGAAGTACTCCCGGTTAGTCAGTGAGTGATTCCTTTGTGCGGTTACCTCTATACGGAGGTCCCGAATTGGCTCAACCTGTGAACGGGCGGTGAGGTTTTTTGTCCGGCTTTGGGTAAATGGAACATTAAGGTTGGGATTGTCGGTTATCCAACCTTCCTGCGCCGCCTGATCCCTTATGTCGGCCTGGCTGCCAAACAAAAAGCCCGTACCGGGTGCCATAAGATCCCAGTCCTGACCAAATGCGTTTGGCGTCGGAGTGAATCCGGGCATGTGCGTACCGCTGGTTTCAGTGTAATTAATTGACAGGTTGCGCACCGACATCAGCATGCGCAGTGCAGTTTCAAGTACCGCCCTTGCATAGTCAGGCCTGTCGTCATCGTCATCGTCGGTTCCTGGGCCCGGTGGCTGCGGTCCGCCTCCTCTCTGGCCGCCACCACCCCTTTGCTGGTTAATCTGCTGAAGGAAACCTACCTTGTTGTAAAGATTAACAAGGTTGGCATTAACGTTGAAGCGGATGCTCTGTGAGTTTTCGACCGTATTACCGAGATCCAGCGCTGAAAGTGGTGCGGCGACCCAGTCGAAATCGGCCGCATAGCTTGTGTTGGCATTTATGAAGTCAACAAGGGGCAGCCTGTTTAAAGGCAGATTGTAAGTAAGGTTGGCCCTGTGGGTATAAAAGGTTGTACGCCCAAGGTTCCTTATATTCTGCATTATTGAGTCGCGTTTCTCCTGGTAATCGTCATCGTCTCTGTGCATGCGACCCGCCGGTTCATCAATGCGTGCCCTTGTGGTAGCAGTAAACTGGAGCCTGAGGGAACGTGTAATGTCATGGCGGAGATCAAAATTGCGGTCCCAGTCAAATGACTTTACATAGTTTGGTTCGAGGAGTATAATACCTGCACTTTTTCCGCGCATAAGTGATTCTGCATATCCTCTGTTCATGCTGGTACGGAAGGTAACCGACCTGGGCAGGTAATAGAAGTTTATTTCCCTGAGCAGCCGCAGGTAATCGTTCTGGAATAAGGAAACATCCGAGAATGGCGTTATATTGTTTGGGCTTGGGCTGTAATTGTAATTAATGGCACCTCTCCATTGTATGTGCCTGTCGTATTCAATATCAATATTCCTTGCGTACATCTCAGTGTATGCGTAGGTGAAATCAAGATTGCCCGGATTGTAAAAACGGTTCTGATTCCCAATTCCCGTAATTGCGACGTTGGTGAAGTTTATGCTCTTGCGTCTTACAAGATCCTGCGAAAGCCTTCTGATAGAGTCACGTTCGGCCTGAGTGTCGTACGAAGCCAGGTCATCTTCAAAAAACAGGTCGGGGTTCATGGGGTTGTAAAGGGGGTTGCTTACCGATTCTGAGTAGCTGAAGTGCATAGGTATGCGCAATCCGAAACTTTCAGGGAATAAGCGCCCGAGCTCCAAATTTGTGGCCAGGTCATAATTTATTATTTCTTCCTGCTGGCGTGCACTTACGCTTTGTTCTATACCTCCGAAGCCTGGTGTGCTCATAAATCCCGCGAGGGTTATATTGCCAAGGTCTGCAAGGTTGGCATTAACCCTTGCATTTGCAGCCCAGCCGCCTTCGTCATTGAAGTCATACAGCCTTAGCTCGTTCACCCATATTTCAGCCGATTTCGAAAGCCCGTCGTCTTCAGGTGTGTTGTGTGTTTTCTTCGGGTTTCTTATGCCAATCATTATAACCTGAATGTTGCTAAGGGTCGGGTTACCAATGATGGTCATCAAATTGTCTCCGTCTTCCTGCCTGAAAGGAGTATTAACCGAAACTCCCGAGCCTTCCTCCCTGGAGAGGCTGTTGCGGAGCAGTTTCAGTTCCTGCAGCTTTGCGAATTCAACATCAAAATTGTTCTCCTCGGGCCATATAACCTCAGGGTTGAAAGTTCGTGGCAGCCAGGGAGTAACATCCAGGGGTACTTCATACTCGTAATAGTTGCCTGTGAAGTCTGATCCGAGCCTTATAAAGACAGTAAGGTCACCATCCCTGAGTTCGTCTGTTTCACTGAGCTTTTCAGCATGGGCAAACATTTTGAGTCGCCTGTATTGCCTTACGTCCAGATTTGCTGTTTTGTAGACTGCACGGGCGTCGCCATCCTGAAGGTTTGAAATGCGGAGGGCAAGGGATTGTTCGTTGCGCTGGTGCATGGTGGTAGTTCCCAGGTCCTGTTCGCGTTCGATACCAGGAGGAAGCACATATGGTATTGGGTGCCTCTGGCCATTCTCCTCAATATTTACCGTAAATACATCAAGCCGTGTATCTTCATTATCGCCGGGCACATATTCTCCCGGTGAGGCCAGCTCCCTGTCATATGTGCGCCAGTCGCCCCTTACGAGTTCAAGTGTAGCAAAACGGCAAATGATGGGCTCCTCGAAATCCTTAAAGAACATACGCATAAAGCGTACCGACTTAAAGTCCTGGATGTTCCCGATAACCTGGCGGTTGGGGTCGTGAAGCGGGATCTTGAACTGATACCAGCGTACCGTTTCCACTTCATTGTTTGCCAGCCTGACATTTGCCTCCATTACATCGGTTATGTAATTGCTGCCAATCTCCATATCCTCGGGCCTGAGGCTTACACGGTACTGGAAATAGCGTTCGGACTCACTGAGTGTACCGTCTTCATTTATATCTTCAGTATTGGGGATATTTGTTGCAGAGGTCGGATAGGGTTCAGGCGACTGTTCACTTGTTGGGCTGTTGCCTTCGAGTCCGTTATACCTCTTATATCTTTCCAGGATAGGCACTTCGTTGGCATCAAGTTCGGTGCCCCTGTAATACTGAAAGTTGTCTGCTGAAGGATCATTCCATGCCTGTTGGTAGGCCTCTGAAGTGGTACCGTACATATCGGCAATTACCTGAAGGAAGTTTTCGTTGAAAAAATTACGCTCGTCATCGCTACTCAGACCATCCAGGCCCACATCCTGAAACTCCCTGGAGGCGGGGTTATTGTCAAAGGCATTTGTAACAGCAAGTACTGTAGGCACCCTTCCCCAGGCTGTAGTATCCACATTGATCACATTTTCATCTATCGGCAAACCGTTTTCAAAGCTTTTCCTGCCATCCCGCAATATATCCTCTGAAACATCACCCAGGTTTATGTAGAGATCCCCGCCACTATGTGTATCATCGTATACGAAAGGATCCATTAGCCAGAACTCCACATACTCTATATTCGCTGCCTCAAAATCCGTCATCGGTAACCCTCGCATTACTCCACCCCAGCGTGTGTGCGGGTCGATAAGCGTCCCGTCTTGCGCTACCCCACTGCTGTAAACACTTGGTTGTGAGTCGTAATTGTATGGACCCCTTTCGGATGGGTAGAATGCCATATTGAGTATGGGTATCGGGGAGGGAATACCTGTGGGGCTCTCTTTGTTGGGCCACAATTCTGTTTCAAGCACCTCCCGGACGAAGTGGTTGGATCTCTGGTCAGCGTCGTTCCTGATATGTGAAGGTGTCAGGTTATTGTTTCGTGTAAACAGGGGGTCAACGACATACCATGCCAGCCTGGCAACATTAAAACGGAAAGCCAGGGTTGCCTGAATATCATCGAAAGACACCGGAGCAGCTTCCGGGAACATACCGGGGCTTGCCTGATGCTGTGGGGTACTGGCATGGTGCCATCTCTGAACATTCTTCAGGTCAATCGCTGACTTGCTTCCCTCAAAATCATCAATGTATGCTGTGCCTGAACGTCCGATATGCCTGGAATGACCCGGTATCAGGTGGGCGAACTCACCGTTGAAGGTTATCCTGGAGGTAGTATTTGACTCATAAAAGGGCAGCATATTAAGTATGCGGGTAATATAGTCCGATTCCCTGGTATATGTTGTGTTCAAGCCCCATATGGTGTTGGCAATGGGCTCATCGCCATAGCTTACCTTCTGGGTCAGCGGCCTTTCAGAAAGCCTCATTATTGTACCGCCTATATTGAAGTTGTCGCTGATTCGGTGATCAATATGGGTACCCATAAGCGTCTTTGTCTGCAGGTTAAACATATCGGTACTCTCCAGCGAAATCCGTATCGGGGTTCCCGAGTTAAGTATTCCTTCATTTATTATACGTACCCTGCCCAGGGTATAATCTACCGTATAATCGACATTTTCGGTTAGGGGAACCCCGCCTGCCGTAACTACTACGGATCCCGGGGGGATGTTCATTGCATTGAGGGGGATTTCTGACCCTGCTGCCGACTGGAAGCGACCCTCCAGTATCCACCTGTTTCTCTCAGGCACCTGCTGGGCCCGGTATTTAGTAGTGGTATAGAGCGAGTCGAAAGCGTATTTGTCTCCCAGTTCCGGGTCCTGCAATTGTTCCCTGAGGTGTGAACCAAATGGTTCTACCACCGGAAAGAATATCCTTCCGTTGTCTGCCTGTATTGTTCCCCCGCGGGTGGCAGCATTGTCAATAAAGTCAAATACACCGTCGGGCACCGGATCAAGCTGGGTATTCAGCCTGTCAAGACCCATAACGCGTATAAGGGGCTGCCCCTGAACGGGTCCTTCGTCCAGGTAACCTATTGGTACACCCAGCTCTTCGCTTTCGTAAAGGACATTGAGCCTGAACTGATCCCTGCTTATCTGGAATGACCCCAGGTTGTAAATGTTTTTCATCATCAGATCCCACATGGGATGACGCGTATCTATGGCCGTGCTTTTTAGCATTTTAACTACAAGGCCGTTGGGTGCAGCAACATTGTTTGAGAACTCTCCAACCTGATATGTAGCTGTGTCGCCAATTATAGTATACTGAAAAGCCACAGCGAGTACCTGGTCGGGGTTCATTGTTCTGTTGAGTGAAATGAAACCAAGACTGGAGTTGTATGTATACTCGTTTTCTCTTAGCCTCCTTGCATTCTCGACGTTTTCATAGTCGGTTCCGGAGGTAAAGCCACGTGCCGACAAGGTGCTGTTTACCTGACTTATATTTCTTATTGCATTTACCATTTGCTGGTCGGCAAGGAGGTTGTTGGCATTGTTCGAAGGGGCTGCAACCGGACCGCCCTGAATATCTTCATTGTGCGGACGGTGCTCCCCAAGGTCGGAGAATGCTATGATATTGCGGTTATCTTCTGTTGCTGCTCCTATGTTGGTAATCCATACCTCTATCCTGTTTATGTTGATATTTGATGCAATCGTAGGCAGTGTCGACAGTGCCTCATCATAATTATCCCTGAAGTATTGTGCCAGAAAGAAATGCCTGTTGTCTTCGTACTCATCTGCCCGTATCTCGAACTCGGTCATCTGTGCCCCGCCTGCGACCTCAATAGTTGACGACTCTGTCTTTTGTTGGGAGAATACACTTGTTACCAGTGTATTTCCAAACTTCATCTGTGTCTTGATGCCGAAAAGTCCCTGTGTCCCCCTGATCAGGCTGCCGGCAAGCGGCAGGGTAACATCCCCGGCCTCCACCAGCTGCAGTATCTCATCCTCAGTGCCCCTGTATTCGAGCTTCATTCTGTTCTCGAAGTCGAAAGTTGACTCAGTATTGTAATTGGCGCCCAGTGTAACCTTTGTCCCTATATCTGCTTCTACTGCAAGCTGGATCTTTTGCTGAAAATCGAAGTTTGTGGTTCGTCTCCGTTGCTCGTCCAGTGCAGGATCTTCGCGGTAATTTGACATAACACCGAATATAAGCTCGGCAGATCCACTCGGCCGGATGTCAATTGTACTGCCACCGAATATCCTGTCAAAAAACTCTCCTCCAATGTGGATTTCAGGGATCAGCCCGTCCCTTCTTTGAAATTCCTGCGGAGTTGCCCTTTCATTCCAGTACTCCTGCAACCGGCGATCCAGGTCATAGCGAAGGTAGTCATCAAAAGATATATAAACCGGACTGCCTATAACCATGTCGCCGATACGTCTGGTCTGAACATAATTACCAGACTCCGGATCAAACTCAACCTCGGTGGTTATTACCCGGGGATTTCTCATAGATATGCCTGAAACCGGAAAGCGTTCGAAGTCGTAAACAACTGCGCTTTCCATCGGAAGGCCGGAGAGGGGAACAGCTACCTGCGCGACAGTGTCCTCGCTGTTAACGGCGTCTTGCATTGGCCAGGCGGCAGCAGGCAGCACGGCAATGAACAGGATAAACGTAAAAAGAGTCAATAATCGCCGTAATAGCACCAAAACAATCTTTAATAAAAAGGGTCAGAAACTTTTTAATGCCTCCTTAACCAGAAACTCTGCACTTACAGCAGTTCCCTGTTGTTTTTTCAGGATAGCAGCAATGGCTTTCTGTGCTGTGTTTTTCGCAAAACCCAGCATTACTAATGCTGATAACGCCTCTTGCCGGATAGTATTGTCTGTCAGCCCAAAATTTTGAACCTTCATCTCCCCTTCCTTTTCAAGTTTGTCTTTAAGGTCAACAACAATCCTTCTGGCAGATTTGCTGCCAATACCCTTAACTGCTTCAAGAACTGCCGGTTCATTGCCAACTATGGCCGCTTTTACCTCTGCCGGGCTCATGGATGACAGTATCATTCGCGCGGTGTTGGGTCCTATCCCGCTGACCGAGATAAGATGCCTGAAAACTTCCCTTTCATCCTTGTCGTGGAAGCCGTAAAGTGTGTGGGCATCCTCCCTGATCAGCTGCAGGGTGTGTATGTGTACATTTCCGCTAGCGGGTAAGGCATTGTAAGTATACAGGCTTATCTGCAGAAGATACCCGACTCCCTGGCAGTTGACGACCAGGTATGCCGGGTTCCTCTCCACAATCGTACCTTCAAGAAAAGCTATCATTATTTTGCTAAAACATGTTTAATTGCTGACTGCATTGCTTCATTCAAAAGATCCTGGGGCGGCATCGGGATAAAACCATTGTCTATCAGCGACTGTGTTGTTGCCCTGGCGTGTTCGATATCCTTTTTGGCCAGATCAAAGGCCTGCTGCCAGGTCATTTCCTTGCGGGCAACCCCGTCCTTTATAGCCTGCATGGCAACATCTGCAGCCTCAAAGGGAAACACTTCCGATTCGCTCATTTTTGCAATGATATCTTCAGTGTGTATTCCCCTCTTTTCAGAAAACCTTGCAATGGCCTCTGCTGCTGCAATTGCCATATTATCTGTTATCTTCCGTGCTCTTACCATCAGGGCTCCCTTAAGTATTCCCGGGAAACCTATTGAATTATTCACCTGGTTGGGGAAATCACCTCTTCCGGTCGCAACTATATGGGCCCCCGCCTCTTTGGCTGCATATGGATATATCTCCGGTACGGGGTTGGCACAAACAAAAACTATTGATTTTTCACCCATTGAACTGATCCACTCTTTTTTTATAATATCAGGACCGGGCTTTGAGAGCGCTATCAGTACGTCTGCCCCTCTCATTGCCTCCTCCATGCTCTCTACCTTGCCGGGGTTGGATATCTGGCAAAGCTCCCATTTGCGGTAAAACCGCTTGTCCTGTTCGATGTCTTTCCTGCCAGTATGCAGGGCTCCTTTGGAATCAAACATTATTGACTTTGCAGGGTCTGCTCCGGCGGAATTTACTATACGTGCAATGGTTGCATTTGATGCACCAGCCCCGAAATATACTATTCTGACATCTTTTAACTTCTTGTCGACCAGCTTGAGCGCATTCAAAAGCCCGGCAAGTGTTACGCAGGCTGTTCCCTGTGCATCATCATGCCATACAGGGATCTCACACTCCTCTCGCAGAACGTCGAGTACACGGTAGCAATTAGGCTGTGATATATCCTCCAGGTTTATTGCACCGAAGGAATACTGCGACATTTTAACAAAATCGATAATCTTTTCCGGGTCGTTCTTACCGTCAGGCCCCTTGCTGTCGACACATATGGCGATGCCATCAACCCCTCCGAGATATTTCATTAAAAATGCTTTGCCTTCCATAACTCCCATTCCGCCGGGAGGCGTACAGTCGCCGTCTCCAAGCACCCTGGTTGAATCGCTTACAACTGCGACCAGGTTGCCTCTGTTGCTCAGTTCATATGAGGTGTCATTATCCTCCCTTATTGTTGTAGAGATCTTTGATACACCTGGGGTGTACCAGGTATTGAACCAGTTGAATCCGATTACGGGTGCTTTCGGCAGGGTCTGCATTTTCCCGTTGTAAAAGCGGTGGGCCCTTAGGGCAAGCTCTTTGTAGAAAAGCGTTTTGGCTTTTGCCTTTTGCTCCTGGGTGAAAGACTCAGGGATAAGTTCTTCAAGATTGTCTAGATTGAGGTTTAAATCGGTCATGGTTAAATGGTTTTGGTGCAGTGTAAAGATATGATTTTTTATGCCTTGTAAAAACCCTCACTACTATAACCTTAGGAGCTGAATTAACTCAATGCCATTATCAGGTAGTAATTTTTCTTACCCCTTTGAACCAGTATATACTTTTCGTTTATAAGCGATGAAAGGTCTATATTGGTTGACTCCGATACCTTTAACTTATTGATGCTTATACTGCCTTCCTTTAGCATGCGCCTGGCCTCCCCTTTGGATTTGGCCACAGAGGTCTTTTCGGCAAGCAGATCTGCCAGTCCGATGCCAGCCTCTATCTCATCCCGCGGCACCTCGTACATGGGTACTCCTTCAAGTACAGAAAGCAGGACGTCTTCGGGCAGTTTGTGAAGTGCCTCGGCCGTTCCCTTCCCAAAAAGTATTGATGAGGCCTCTACTGCAGTTTCCCAGGCTTCTTTCCCGTGCACCCTCACCGTTATATCTTCAGCAAGTCTTTTTTGCAGTAGCCTCAGGTGGGGTGCCTTATAATGCTCCCTGGTCAGATCCTCTATCTCCTGTCGCGGTAAAAGGGTAAATATTCTGATATATCTTTCGGTGTCTGCGTCAGTGCAGTTAAGCCAGAACTGGTAAAAATGGTAGGGTGAGGTATATTTTGGATCAAGCCAAACATTCCCTCTTTCGGTTTTGCCGAATTTATTGCCATCTGCCTTGGTTATCAGGGGGCAGGTAAGGCCGAACACCTCTCCGCCTGTTTTCCTCCTGATCAGTTCAGCCCCTGTTGTTATATTTCCCCACTGGTCGCTGCCCCCCATCTGCAGTTTGCAGCCCTTGCTCTGGTATAGGAAAAGGTAGTCATACCCCTGAACCAGCTGATAGGTGAACTCGGTGAAGGAGATACCGGTTTCCAGCCTTTTTTTGACCGAATCCTTTGCCATCATATAGTTGACGCTAAGGTGCTTGCCCACATCCCTCAGGAAACCGAGGAATGTAAAATCCTTCATCCAGTCATAATTATTCACTATCTCAGCTTTGTTAGGGCCCTTGTCAAAATCCAGGAATTTAAGCAGCTGCTCCCTTATTGCTGATTCATTACGCCTTAACTCCTCTTCTGATAAAAGATTTCTTTCCTCGCTTTTACCGCTGGGATCTCCTATCATTCCGGTAGCCCCTCCGATTAGTGCTATAGGTTTGTGCCCGGCCATCTGAAGGTGCTTAAGCATCATAATGGAAACCATGTGGCCTATGTGGAGAGAATCGGCAGTGGGGTCTATGCCAACATATGCCGTGGTCATTTCCTTTTCCAGCTGTTCGCCGGTGCCGGGCATAAAGTCATGCACCATGCCCCTCCATTTGAGTTCTTCAACAAAATTCATCTTAACATTATTAATTTTATCACACGCAAAGATAAATACTTTGAAAATATGGTGGTGATAAACAATAGGGGAGTGGCTTTGTTTTACTTTTCAAAACCAGGATTAAACAAACAATAGAATACTATACATGAAAAAACCTGCAGTCACCCAATTAGAGATACATCCCATAATAAAGAACAGGTGGAGCCCACGGGCTTTCAGGAAAAAAAAGGTTGAGCCCGCAAAACTTAAAAGAATATTTGAGGCTGCCCGGTGGGCCCCCTCCAGCTTTAACGAACAGCCCTGGCGATTTATACTCGGAATAAAGGGAGACAGTAGCTGGGACAAACTCTTTGAATGCATGGTGAAATTCAATCAGGATTGGGCCGGAAGGGCGCCCTTACTGTTACTGGCACTTGGAAAGAAAACCACCTCAAAGGGGGCACCAAACAAAGTTTATCAGTATGATGTAGGCCAGAGTATGGCATATATCACCTTCCAGGCTGAGGCAGAGGGTCTGGTGGTCCATCAGATGGGGGGATTCAGCAGGGAGAAGGCCGGGGAGCTGTTCTCGGTTCCCGAAGACTATGTACCTCTGACGATGATGGCCATAGGATATCAGGACAACCCGGAAAGCCTTGACAGGGACTTTCAGGAAAAAGAGAAAGCTCCCCGTAGTCGAAATCCGGTCGGAGAGCTTCTGTTTTCTGATACCTTCGGTAAGGAGGCCAGGCTCGTTTAGTTACCCAGGTGCTTAAGTATTACCCTTACTATGTTTTCGGCGCCATCCCCGATCTGTGCGATATCGGCTTCAAGCATATAGCAAGGGGTTGTGAATACCTTGTTCTCTTCGTCAACAACAACCTGGGCATGTTCTGTTTTTTCGTGCCAAGCTCCCATTTTTTCTAATGCCCTGGCAGTGTCTTCGTCCTGGCCAATGGTCAGTTTAACATTACCCAGGATTTTTGCAAGCAAAACCGGAGCAATACAAAGAGCTCCTATGGGCTTGCCGGCAGAATGCATTCCCCTGATTGCTTTTGCAGTATCGGGTTGTATCCTGCAATCAGGGCCATCTATGGCAAATGTTGACAGGTTCTTTGCGGCTCCGAACCCCCCCGGCAGAAGTAATGCGTCATAGCCGGCAGGGTCAAACTCACTTAGCGGCCTTATCTTGCCTCTGGCTATCCTTGCTGCTTCTACCAGCACGTTTCTCTTTTCTTTCATCTCTTCGCCTGTGATATGGTTTACCACGTGAAACTGCTCCATGTCAGGCGCGAAAACGTCATAAACTGCCCCCTGCTTCCTTATGGCATACATTGAGAGGGTTGCCTCATGTATTTCGGATCCGTCAAATACTCCGCTTCCTGAAAGAACTACTGCAAACTTTTTCATAATTGTATACTGTTGGTTAAATAAAAATATTAACACACATTACACAAATATAATGAAGAAGCGGCAGAATTCATAAAAACTGCTGACAGGCCTTATTCGTAACGAAGAGATGTAACCGGGTCTTTTGCGGCTGCCTTTTTTGCCGGCATATATCCGAATGCTATGCCTATAGTTGCCGCTACACCAAAGGATATTATAACTGAAGCCAAAGAAACTATGGTCAGAATATCGGTAATATGCATGATTGATCTCGAAAGGCCTATTCCCAAAAAGATTCCGATTATACCCCCGGCAACGCTTATAAGTGTTGATTCAGAAAGGAACTGAAAGACCACATCGGTCTTCTTTGCACCTACTGCCAGCCTGATACCTATCTCCTTTGTCCTTTCCATAACGGAGGCAAGCATTATGTTCATTATACCAATACCCCCCACTACAAGTGATATTCCCGCAATAGCCCCAAGTACTATATTGAATATATCTCGTGTACGCTGCTCCTGCTCAAGCAATAGTTCAGGTATTATAACTTCGAAGTCCTCAACCTGATTGTGTCTCCTTACCAGCATTCTCCTGATTACATCAGAGGTCGTTATAAGCTGGCCAGAGTTTTCAACCTGAACTACAACCCGGTCTAGCTGATGGTAGTTCTCATATTGCATTTCACCGTTGCCGTTTGAGTTGCCAGCGTTAATTATGACAACACCTCCCCGGCCCCTGCCTCCGGTGCGGGTACGCTGTATCTCCTCTAGCTGTATTGCCGATCTGTCCCTAAAGCGAAGCAGCATTGTCTGTACAGGGGTGTAGATTACATTGTTGAACTCGCTGACCCCCAGGCTTCTCACGGCATCTTCGGTTACCATGCGGTCTTCGACTACCCCAATAACTGTAAGCCAGTTGTTCCCGGCCTTGATCTGTTGGCCAATAGGGTCTTTGTTGCCGAAAAATATAGCCCGGATATTGTTGCCGATAACTGCTACCGGTGCACCATCTTTAAGATCCTGCTGGGTAAACATTTTACCCCGTGAAAGACCAAGCGAGAAAACATCAAAATATTCCGGTGTTATTCCGGCGACCCTTACAGGTCTGCGTATGTCTCCCACCATGGCATATGCGCTTATCTCAACCTCGGGGCTGACCCTCTGTACGGTGGGTAAAATATTTGAAATGCTTTCCACGTCCTGCAGGGTCAGGCCCGGAGAGAACCTGCCCCTGAGACTCTCGTCAGAACTTTCATCTTCAGCATAAATTGGACGAATGATAATATTGTTAATACCGACCATTTTCATCTGGTCAAGTATCTCCTGGCGGGCGCCATTACCTATAGCAAGCATCGCAATTACAGCAGCTACGCCGAAAATGATCCCCAAAGCAGTGAGGATTGAACGGAACCTGTTTGCCAGGACCGCTTCAAAGGCTATGTTGAGGTTGTGATAATATTTTTCAAGATACGGCATAGTGATTCTTAATTGTTCGAAATGTAAAACAGACTAAAGCATGGTAAGAGACATGTCGTCTGCATTTGGCGGAACTGTAAGATGGATCATGTCATCTTCGGAAAGGCCTTCACGTATAACGATCTCATTCTCGTTGCGCATACCGGTAATTACTTCCTGTTTGTAAACCCTGTTTCCTCCGCCGCATCTGTATACATATGTCACATCGTCCACTGTGTGGATTCCCTCTATCGGTATAAAGATTACATCTTCCTCTACATGGGTAATGATAGTGTTTTTAGTTGTCATTGCAGGCCTCATGATTGTGTCCGATTGATTGACCTCTATCCTTACCTCAAATACCCTTGCATCCTGATTGGGCCTCTGTTCACCAATATTTGCAACTTCTGTTACAAAACCGGTGAATGTCCTGTCGGGAAATGCATCAACAACTATTTCAGCAGGCTGGTTGACCCTTATCTTACTTATATCTATTTCGTTTACATATGTGCGCGACAACATAACTGAGAAGTCAGGCAGTGTTGCAACAGTATTGTCCCATGCGTTTATCTGTGAGCCCACCCCGAAACGGGTTCCGTCCCAGTTGCGGCGATAGATTACCATGCCGTCTTTGGGAGCATAGATGTCGAACTGTTCCATCACCTCAAGCATATCGGTATACCTCCTCCTTACCTGGTTGAGCTGGGCGGTTGTTTCATTCATCCTTGCCTGTGCCTGTTCCTGGCGAAGTTCATAGTTGTGCAGGGCCTGATCGTAGGCACGTTCGGCCTTCTCAAGGTTGATCTCAGCCTGCCTGATTGTTGCAGGAGGCTCATATTGAGACTGCTCAAGCGTGATCCTGGCCTCCTCGTAATTAAACTGCAGGTTTATCAGTTCGTTCCTGGCATTACGCATCTCCATGGTGGTGTCAAGCTGTAACTGAATATAACTCTGCTCAAGCCTTTCAAGCTGGTCTTCCCTGTCGAGGATACGGTTGCTGATGTCCGTTCTGTCAAGTGTTGCTACCCAGTCTCCGGCTTTTACAATTGTGCCTTCAGGCACCAATTCGGCTATCTGGGCATTATGTACCCCAACCTGACGCAGCCGGGAGGGGCCCTGGATATCCTCAGAGTTCTTTGCCTCCAGTTCACCGCTTGTGTAAACATTGATCTGGAAATCACCCCTGGCTACCGGCACCCTTATTGGGTCGTAAGGAACGCTCTCGCTCCTGAGTATAAGCCACAGGCCCGCAACTATCATTATTCCTATGGAGATCAGAATATGCTTCTTGTACTTCATTGTGTTTCTCTTTTCTAAACTTAAAAAAATAACCGTCTTTACTTTGCCGTTAAATTAGACTCATTACTTCCTTCAGGGTTTAATTGATTGATAAAACTTTCTTTTTAATTCTGTTTCAGTTTAACCCAGGCAGGACAATGATCCGAATGCTTAACTCCGGGCATAATTCCGGCATCTGAAAGAGATGGCAAAACAGGCCCGGAAACCATATTGTAGTCTATTCGCCAGCCCAGGTTCCTTTTCCGTGCATTGGCCCGCCAGCTCCACCAGGTATATTGATGAGCATCCTGGTTGAAATGGCGGAAGGAGTCGGTAAACCCGGCTTCAAGAAAGCGGCTTATCCAGTCTCTCTCCTCGGGCAGGAAACCGGATACAAATGCGTTTCTTACCGGGTCATGAATGTCAATTTCCTTGTGGCATATGTTGAAATCGCCGCTTATCACAAGCTTTGGCCTTTGCTGCTTAAGTTCATTGACATATATCAGGAAGTCATCCAGCCAGTCCATTTTGAAAAAATGTCTTTCCTCGCTGCCGCCGCCATTCGGATGGTAAACACTTATAATGCTCAGGTCGCCGAAGTCAGCCCGCATAAACCTCCCTTCATCGTCATACCTGTCAATTCCCATACCAAACTCCAGATTATCCGGCTCTGTTTTGGAAATAATGCCTACTCCGCTGTAACCTCTTCTTTTTGCCGAATGCCAGTATGACTGGTACCCGATTGAATTAATATACCCCTCCGGGATCTGATCGGGCTGTGCCTTGCTTTCCTGCACACAGAGCACATCAGGCGACTCATCGGCAATCCAGTCGGTCAGTCCTTTCTGAATTGCCGAGCGTATTCCGTTTACATTATAGCTTATTATGTACATCAGTGTTAAATGACTGGTTTTTTCAGCCTGCAAAGATAAAGAGTTCAGCCGCATTTCTGCCCTGAATTGAATAGTTTTGCATTAACAGATACCATATTTATAAACGTAATTCAAAAACCTATTGTTCATGGAAGTACCACTGCATGTAAAAGGAAAGAAGACAAAAACCATTGGCAATGACGATACCGCCCTGGCACATGGATCCGGAAACCTTAATGTGTTTGCGACGCCTGCAATGATTGCATTAATGGAAAATGCGGCATGGGAAAGCGTGTCCCGGATACTGCCTGAAGGTTTCACCACTGTGGGCACTGAAATCAGTGTAAAGCACATAAAGGCCACACCGGTTGGTGGCAATGCAGAGGCCAGGAGCGAGCTGCTGGCCTCTGACGGCAAAAAGCTCGTGTTCTCACTTGAGGCGTTTGACGAGGAGGGAAAGATCGGTTTGGGCACCCACACCCGTTATATCGTAGAAGAGAAAAAATTCCTCTCTTCGGTTTGATTCAATAACGGTTTCTGTATTCCTTTTATTCTTCTCCCCGCCTTATTCGGTCTGCCTGGCTGCGGGCTTCATCAAGTATGTTCCCGGCCCGGGTGTTTGCTTCAGTTTCAAGTTGTGTTGCCCTCCTTTCAGCTTCCGATATTAATGCCTCACCAGCCCTTCGCGCAGCTGCCACGGCTATCGGGCCACTGGCCTCTTCCACCAGCCTGTCGGCCTGCTGCCTTGCTTCGCGCCGTATTCTTTCTGCCGCATTTGCGGCTTCACGCCTGACAGTTTCAGCACGCCTTTCAGCTTCTTCGATTACCCTTTGAGCTCTTGTGTCAAGCTCCTGCTGAATTTGTTCACTGGTTTCTTCAATCTGTTCCCGTACCTCCTGCTCCGCTTCGTCTCTTGCCCTGTCAACCTCATCCCTTATACGGTCTTCAGTTTCACGGATTATCCTTCCGGCCTCCTCCGAAAGCCTTTCCCTGACAGCTTCAACAGCCCCGGGCATACCAATGGATATCTCCGGCCTGGTTATGGTGCCGCCTACATGAACATCAATATTTATCCTCTCGCCAGGATCTGCATTTATGCCCAGGCCTGCAGCCCTTTCCACCAGGTCATCCACAACTGTCATTGCCCCTGATCCAAACTGTTCCCGGGGGATATCCAAACGCATAACGTAATCAATTCTCTGGTCAAACCATGTGGTGCCGCTCACGGCGGCCAGCGATCTTCCGAATTCAAAATCAAATGGCGGGGTCTCAACTCTGCCATCTGCAAAGGAAAAGCTCAGTGACAGATCCCTTAAGTCAAAGCCGTTAAGGATGCTAAGATGTGTCCTCTCTGCAATGCCTGCCAATACCGGATGACCCTCAAGCCTGAGTCTGCTTGAGCTCAGGCTTCCGCGCCCTGACATGCTCTCGAGTAACGGCATAAGGTTTTCATCCAGAACTGCATTCATTGACAGCCCTCCCGATATGAACCCTTCCGCGTATTCACCTGCCGGTGCGAGTGCCTGAACGGTGTTGAAGGTATGAAAAGTGCGGCCAAAATCAAATGACAAGAAGTCAAGTGCGAATGAAACACGTGGCAATGTTTCTCTTGTATCATAAGAACCACTTAATGCAAGGCGTCCATCAAGCATATCCATGCCCAGCTGGTCTAATATTAGTTGTCCGTCTGCAATATGAAGACGGCCAGCCAGGTTGCTGATATCCATATTGCCGAAAATCAGCATTTGCAGGTTTGCATCAAGGCTGAAGTCTATATTCTCAGGTACGGGGATCACACTGAGGCCTGTCTGTTGCTCTTCTGTGGCTTCAGTTTCAGGGATCAGTTCGTTCAGGTTAAGGTACATGGAACTAACCTCAAAACTTCCCTTAAGCACCTGATCTTCGAAAATGTATGAAAATATATTGTCTATTCTACCATTTGCTCTGATATCGCTTTCTCCCATTCTCATATCGAAATTGTTTAAAGAGAGGTAGCGTGGACTGAAACTGGCCCCGGCCTCATGTATTTCAAGCATGGCAGGCAGCATTCCGGCACTCACCTCCACATTATTTGCTGAAATGTTGCCTTGGGCATGAAAGTCCTGGTAGCGTTCCATTTCGATCGAAGAGAGATTGCCTCTTGCTTCCAGCTGGCTGTCAATTAAGCCTGCAAGAATAATATTTTCATCAATTGGCATGAAGTTTTTGATCTCTCCAAGGTCAAGGCTGCCTGCAAGGGTCATGTCTATCCAGGGGTCGCTTACAGGGGTTCGCAGCGCAAAGCTTGCCTCAACCGGATTGCCTGCGAGATCCATACTGAGGACCGGTATCTCAACCTGTACCAGGTCCGGGTCGTTGCCGGGATTGGATATACCCGCATTTACCTGCACGCTGCTCACGGCTCCTGGCAGATCCGGGTACCGGAAGTAACCGTCGTTCACCTCAAGCGAAAGATCAAACGAAGGTATTAGCTCTCCTTTCAAAAGACCATCGACACTTCCGTGCAGGGCCATGCTCCCTGAAGTTTCCAGGGATGCAAAATCATCTGTATAGACTGCGGGTATCAATGAGAGGAAGGCTGCAAAATCTGATCTTGCGGCTGCAAACGAGAAGTCCATCATCGTCCCGCCATCGGGGGGCAGGCTCACCCGGCCGTCAAAGCTAAGAGGCAGGGCGTTTACAAGGAGCTCATTATTATGAAAGTCGAACACCCAGTTGGCAAGGTCCATGCCTACTTCTGCCTTAAGACCGATCTCTGCATTACTTATTATGGGGAAACGGCTGTACCTTAGACTGAAGGAGTCAATATGCGCATCTCGGGTTGACACTGAAGTTACATCCATTGTCATATCACCCTGCAGCCTGCCGTTGAGCCCGACAACATCAATATAGGTGAGGAAAACATCATCATAATAAAGCAAATTTGCGTTGTGCACCTCTATGCTTCGAAGTGCAAGCCTGAAATCAGAGTCTTCCTCCGGGTCTTTTTCTGTAACCGGAACAATGTTCCAGTTGGCACTCCTGTCTTCAAGGAGCCGTAGCTTCAGATCGGGCGAATAAAGCCCTATGCGTTTGACTTCATAACCGCTGCCGGAAAAAAAACTGCGGAGGTCTATTGTAACTGTTATCCTTTTTACAGCGGCCAGGGTGTCGCCTTCAAATGGCGCATTGTTAATTACTGATACATCTCTTATTCCCAGGGTTATATCCGGAAAACTTCGAAATACCGAAAGGCTGAACCTCCCCATCTCCACACGCGCATCCACCTGTTCATTGATCTCATGTTTTATCCTTTCTGCTATCCTGCCCCTGAAAGCATAAGGCAATACTATCAGCAATATTAGTACTGTTGCTACTATTATCACAAAAACCTTTAATATTTTTCTTGCCATATCAGCCTGGGTTTTTATAAACCTTGTGTGTTATTTATAAGTAAATTTAATGAAAAAACTGGTTTGCAGGTGCTGTTTTTCATTCTTGCTGAAAAAGACCCCAGACATACTGGCATTAAATTTGTGCGTTTGTTAATCTGAATACTTTTGAAATAAAT
>SLKR01000005.1 GCA_007134525.1 Bacteroidales bacterium
CAGGCAGGAAAGAATACTGACAAGGCTTCTTGAACATGAAAGAGCTGAGATGGAAAGAGAAAGTGAAGAAAGGAGGGAAGGTACCACAGCAGAAAATTATGAAATTAGTAACCCTGAGGATATTTTTGAGTATAATAGGATAAGGGAAAGGGA
This sequence comes from Bacteroidales bacterium, assembly GCA_007134525.1. Lineage (GTDB taxonomy): Bacteria > Bacteroidota > Bacteroidia > Bacteroidales > UBA7960 > PUPG01. The sequence continues at coordinate 154 of SLKR01000005.1, forward strand.
GGTAGAAATGCTAAGAAGTATGCCACCCGGCCTCAGACCTTTTTACAGGTCGTTGGTTGAAAAGTATTTTATTAATGTAGAATAAGCCTGGTTTTGTGTGCTGTGTTGCATTAATAAGGACTATTTACTCCAGAAACAAAAAGAAGTATGGGAAAAATATACAACTAGGCTTAAGATGAAGGTAAATCATTTAACCAGGCAAATCAGGCTGAAAACCAGCGAAACGGAAACCCGTAAACTGGAGGAGTTTATTGAACAGATATGCGACGAATACCATATATATGATGCATATTATGGAAACATTCTTGCAGCTAATACAATTGCATTTGAGATTATAAGCGGTTCTGGTGAAAAGTATAATGAGCCATTTACTGATATATACTTTAATTCTTCACCGACCGGACTATTTTTTACAATGAAGATTCACGGACTATTTCTTGAATTTGCGAGCCTTTATGAAAGAGTAAGCAAAAATATGGATAAAGTTGGTGGGGAACTTAGAACTGAAGAAAGGTCTATGTTGATGATCAAATTGCTTAGTGACAATATTAAGCTGGATCCTGAGGGGGAAAGCATCACGCTTGTATTCAATGTAACAGGGATAAATGAACCACTAAGTATTCAAAGAATAGAGTTGCTCGAAAAATACTATTCAAAATTACTGGAGAAAGAAAAGGCAAGATAAATTGAAGGACCTTCGGGAATGCATAGAGTTTCACTTTGAAGACGTCATAGTTGACGGGTTCGTAAATGATGACACTGCTGCGTGGATAAGGAAGGTTATTGAAAACGAGGGCCGCGATCCCGGCCATCTCAACTTTGTTTTCTGCTCTGATGAGTATCTTCTAAGAATAAACAGGGAGTATCTTCAGCATAATGACTACACAGATATAATTACATTTGATTATACAGAGGATCTTGAAGGAATTAGTGGTGATGTTTTCATCAGTTACGACAGGGTAAAGGAAAATTCTAAAAAGTTTGGAGTAACAACCCAGGAAGAGCTATACAGGGTTATAGTTCACGGGGTGTTGCATCTGCTTGAATATAAGGATGTTGGGGCTGCGGAGAAGAAAGAAATGAGAGCCAAAGAGAATTATTATCTATCTTTGCTCTCCCTGTAAGACTTTATAATACATGATATTCGACCACTATGATATTATTGTTGTAGGAGGCGGACATGCCGGCTGTGAGGCAGCATCGTCAGCCGCAAAAATGGGGTCAAGAGTACTTCTTGTAACCATGAATATTGAGACAATTGCCCAAATGTCGTGTAATCCTGCCATGGGGGGGATTGCAAAAGGCCAGATAATCAGGGAGATAGATGCTCTTGGAGGGTTGAGCGGCATTGTAACTGACAGTACAATGATTCAGTTCAGAATGCTTAATAAAAGCAAGGGTCCTGCAATGTGGTCGCCCCGGGCACAGAGCGACAGATCACTATTTTCACAAACCTGGCGCGAAATCCTTTTTGATATTGAAAACCTTCATATATGGCAGGATGCAGTAAATGAGGTTATTGCTGAAAACGGAAAGGTAGGGGGAGTAAAAACAAAACTAGCCGGAATAATTAGTGCAGACCGTGTAATAGTGACAAGCGGAACCTTCCTGAACGGCCTTATACATATTGGGAAAAACAGCTTCGGAGGAGGTCGCCTTGGTGAGTCAGGTGCCATAGGACTTACAAAAAGCCTGGAATCCCTGGGGATTGAGAGTGAAAGGTTAAAAACCGGTACACCTGTAAGGGTGGATGGAAGATCAATAGATTTCTCCAGGATGACTGAACAGAAGGGTGATGAAAATCCCGGAAAATTCAGTTTTACAGATACTCCGCAACTTAAAGGACAAAGAAGCTGTTTTCTCACTTATACAAATGAAAGGGTTCACAATATATTAAGGAGGGGTTTCGAGGATTCGCCCATGTTTGCTGGAAGGATAATGGGTACCGGCCCCAGGTACTGCCCTTCAATTGAAGATAAAATAGAAAGATTTGCTGACAGAAACAGGCATCAGCTATTTATTGAACCGGAAGGCTGGAACAGCAATGACTATTATGTTAACGGTTTTTCCTCAAGTCTGCCTATTGATATTCAGTTTAACGCCCTTAAGGAGATTGCGGGTTTCGAAAATGCCCGGATACTTAAACCAGGATATGCTATAGAATATGATTATTTTCCGCCCACCCAGCTGCATTATACACTTGAGAGCAGGATCGTAAAAGGATTGTATATGGCAGGCCAGGTTAATGGAACAACCGGGTATGAAGAGGCAGCCGGACAGGGTCTGATTGCAGGAATAAATGCTCACAGGAGCCTTAATAATAAAGAGGAAATTGTTCTGAAGCGGTCAGAAGCCTATATTGGTGTACTTATAGACGATCTGGTTGGTAAGGGAACCAGGGAGCCATACAGGATGTTTACAAGCCGTGCAGAATTCAGGATACTCTTAAGGCAAGACAATGCGGATCAGAGATTAACCCCGCTTGGTTATGAAATAGGTCTGGCCTCCCCGGAGAGGAAAGAGAGGCTTGAGAGAAAAACACGACTGATTAAGAGGTTTATTGAATACTTAAAAGAAAATAGTGCGACCCCCCCTGGAGTTAACGACTACCTTGAAAGAGCAGGGACAACTCCAATAGAGAAAAAAACTAAATATATTAATCTTGTTTTAAGGCCGCAGGTTTCTATCAGGGAAATCATTAATGAAGGAAATGAGATTCAAATGTTTTTCCGGGAGCATGAAAAAATAGATGTGTATAAGGAAGCACTGGAGTCCACCGAGATCCTTATTAAATATGAGGGTTATATTGAGAAGGAAAAGGAGATAGCCGAAAAGATTAACAGGCTTGAAGACATACAGCTTGACCCGGGAGTTGATTATAACAAATTCAAATCAATAAGCAAGGAAGCGAGGGAGAAGCTTCAAAAGGCCAGGCCCGCCAACATTGGGCAGGCCTCCCGTATAAGCGGAATAACCCCTTCAGACATATCTGTTTTACTTGTGCACCTTGGAAGGTAAGAATGTTTCACGTGGAACAATGGGGCATATACAACCCCAAAACCCGCTAAAGCACTATAAATCAAACATATATGAAATATTTGCCGGAGTGTCCTGTTTGTAGAACACATCCCCCTTTTATTGACCATGTAAAAACAGCAGACCGGCTTGTTTCGGGGGAGATGTTTTTAATTCAGCGTTGTCAGCAATGTGGCATGCTCATGACCAACCCAAGGCCTGAGGCGGGGATTATATACAAGTACTATACTTCAGATGATTACATATCTCACACCGACAGCCGCAGGACTATTCAGGAAAAAGTTTATGGCAGGGTAAAAGCGTGTATGACGAAAAAAAAACTTGGTATTGCAAGGAAGTATATAAAGGCCGAATCTCCTTCGCTGCTCGATTATGGTTGCGGAACCGGAGAATTCATCATAGCTGCCGGCAAGTCCGGTTTTAATGCAATTGGTTACGAGCCGGGTGCGGGGGCGGCAGGGCTTGCTGAAGGAAAGGGTGCTGAACTGATAAGTGAAAAGCGCCTGAGAGATCAGGGCCCTTTTTACGATGTTATAAGTATGTGGCATGTTTTGGAACATATTGATGATTTTCCCGTTGTTCTTTCAGAGTTAAGCCAGAAACTTAAAAAGAACGGGGTAATTATAATTGCAGTACCTTTAGCGGATAGCCTTGATGGTGCAAAGTACCGCGAATACTGGGCAGCCTGGGACGTGCCCAGGCATTTATGGCATTTTTCCAGGAAGAGCCTTGTAAATGCCCTTACAAATGCTGGATTTAATTTAACAGGAAGGCATCCCCTGTTTTTTGACAGCTATTATATATCCCTTCTGAGTGAGAGGCATTTGGGCAGACCTCCGCTCTCTGCTGCAATGCGTGCATTTATTTCCGGCAGCTTGTCTAATCTCTCTGCATTGTTGGGGCGTACACCCTGGTCAAGCGAGGTGTTTGTTTTCAAAAAAAACAATTGACAAAGTGGTATGCCTTTTGTTGCATAATACCAGTAAGATTTCCATGAAATCTTTATATTAGCACTATACCGTAATTTTATGCACCGGTCATCCATCATAATCTATGTAAAGCGTCTTGTGATATCGCTGTTATTATTGCTTCTTGGCAGTGTTATTTACAATTTCAGGTATATTGACACGGATGCTGCCCTGCACATTGAAAAGTTTCAGGAAGCCCTTCATAAAAGGGAGGCAGAGCTGGAGCGCCTGTTCAGTGAGTTTTCTGAACAATACAGTGATAGTGCTGCCGGTGTCGGTAAGCACCCGGAATACCTTAAAAAGCTTGCCGGGTTAAGTGAGAAAAAGGGGATAGTATTCGTGGTTTTTGAAAACTCCGAAACAGTCTTCTGGTCAGATAACTCGGTTCCGCTTGATGTGAACGACCCGCCCGGAGGAGTGTTTGGGGCGGTACAAAAGCAAAATGGCTGGTATCTTTACAAACAGGGGGATACCGGTATAGGAACTGTTGTTGCCTATGCAATTGTAAAAACCGGGTACAGGTATCAGAACCGTTTCCTGGTAAACGCCTTTCATAAAGAATTGCCCGGGATCAGAGACCTTTTTTATATAAGCGACAGACAGGATGAAGGTTATGCCATAAACAGCAGGGGAGGGGACTATCTGTTTTCATTGGGGTTAAGGCGTGAGGCTGCATTAAAGCAGCCAGTAGCCATAGTATACATTATTTCAGTACTGCTTTCGGCAGCAGCATTTATCCTGATTGTTTATTCAACCTTCCGGTATTTTTCAGCACTGTTCAGAATCGGAAAGCGTACTCTGGCAGTTGCCGGCTTCATAGGAACAATTGCTGCCGTGCGTATTGTATCATTCTGGACGGAGATCCCTGCCTGTTTATACGAAAGCAGGCTGTTCTCTCCTGAGCTTTATGCTACTTCAGATATTTTGCCTTCACTTGGTGATTTGCTGATGAATGTGCTGCTGATCACAATTATTGGTTATTTCCTGTTCTATAACTTCAGGAGGAGCAGTATCATAATAAATCTCCGGCAATATTCATCAATGATTGTGAGTTTTTTGCTCTTTTTTCTCATATATCTTATATGCGGCCTTTCAATCTATCTTATAAGGGGATTGGTAATAAACTCACACCTTAACCTTGACCTGAATTTTATATTTAACCTTGATTATTACAGTATTGTTGGCTTTTTGATAATAGGCCTGATATTCTTTGCATTCTTTTTCTTCAGTATAATACTGTGCAGGATTGCCAGCAGCCTTATTGGTGAGGGCAGGTATTTCCTTATTGCAAGCACTGTTTCATTTATTCTGCTTTTTGCGTTTACATGGCTGGCATTCAGGCCAATGCCGCTTCTCTGGATACTTACAGCTGCCGCAGTTGTTGTATTTGAGCTTGACAGAAGAAGCAGCTCCGGGCAGAATAACTTCTCTGCTCTGGTTGTTTCTCTGTTTATCTTCAGTATAATATCGACATTCGCATTACACCGTTTTAACACAGAAAAGGACCTTGAAAAGAGAAGGACACTGGTGCTTCAGCTGGCGTCTGAGCAGGATCCTGTGGCAGAATTTCTTTTCCTGGAAATAGAGGAAGCGCTATTGAATGACAACCAGCTACAAAACCTTGTCATTCGGGACCCATACAACGAAGCACTTGTATATAACTACCTTCAGCATCATTATTTTTATGATTTCTGGGCAAAATATGATCTTCAGGTAACTATATGCCGCCCCCACGAGCCACTTCTGATCAGGCCCGATAATATTGAAATGGAGTGCGCCCTGTTTTTCAATGATTATATTCTGAGGGTTGGTAAACAGACAATATCTGACCGCTTTATTTACCTGGACAATAACACCGGGCGCAACAGCTATATTACAATGATACCTGTAGGGGGGAGCGAAAGAGAGCATGATGAGGCCCTGTATCATGTGTACATTGAGTTTGACTCCAAGTTCATTGCCAGAGATATGGGATTTCCTGAGCTGCTTATTGATGAAGAAATTGATATTAACCGCGAATTACTCAACTATTCGCATGCAACATACAAGGATGGCATCCTTGTAAATGAAGCCGGGCCATTCATATATAGTGTTGATGCAGGAGTTTACGGAGAACCCGAAGGCGAGTTTACGGTGATAGACTTTGATGGCTACAACCACCTTATGTACCGGAAGGATGATGAAACTCTATTAATAATAAGCAGACCCTCCGGCAACTTCCTTGAGGCAGTTGCCCCGTTCTCTTATCTGTTCATTACATTCTTTATCCTGGCGGCCTGTTTTTGGCTGTTGTTCAACCGTAAAAAGCCTCTGCGGCTCTTAAAAATGAACTTCAAGCGCCGTGTACAGTACTCAATGATTGCCATATTGCTCGTTTCGGCACTTTCAATAGGGGGGGTATCTGCTTATTTCATCTACAACATCTATGAAAATAAAAACCTTTCATTCCTCAACGAAAAGACTCACAGCGTTCTCCTTGAGATAGAGCGCGACCTTGCTGACCAGTATTTCCTGGACCACACCATGGAGTATTACCTTTATGATATGCTGCTGCATTATTCAAATGTTTTCTTTACTGACATAAATATATACAGTACCGATGGCAGGTTATTGTCGTCAAGCAGGCCAAAAGTGTTTGAGGAGGGTCTTGTGGGTAATAAAATGAATCCGGTAGCCTTCCACAAAATGAATACTGAACACAGAAGCCAGTTCATTCACAGGGAGAGCATCGGGGAACTTGAATTCCTTTCAGCATATTCACCCATATACAACATGTACAATGAGGTGATCGCATATCTTAACCTTCCGTATTTCGCAAAACAGAGTGAACTCAGGAGTGAGGTTTCATATTTCCTGGTCGCATTTATCAACATTTACCTGCTTCTGGTTGTTCTTGCCGTGGTACTTGCTCTTCTGATCAGCGGATACGTAACAAAGCCCCTTCAGCTTATCCGCGACAATATGGCAAGGGTGAAGCTCGGCAAAACCAACAGAAAAATCAGCTGGGATAGGGATGATGAAATTGGCAACCTGATAAAGGAGTATAACCGTATGATTGATGAACTTACAATCAGTGCCGATCTGCTCGCAAAAAGTGAAAGGGAGTCTGCCTGGCGCGAAATGGCAAGGCAGGTCGCTCATGAGATCAAAAACCCCCTGACTCCCATGAAGTTAAGTGTTCAGTACCTGGAAAAGGCGTGGAAGGAGAATGTCCCTGACTGGGAGGAGCGCCTTGAACGCTTCACAAAAACTATGGTTGAACAGATAGACAATATGTCTGTAATAGCAAGGGAGTTTTCTGATTTTGCAAAAATGCCATCAGGCAGGAACGACCACCTTGACATGAGGAAATTTATCCCTGAGGTATTAGATATGTACAGGGATTTTGAAAAGGTAAACATAAGGCTCGAAATGCCGGCCGGTGATGATGAACTAAAGGTTCTTGCAGACAGAAACCAGCTTTTGAGGGTCTTCAACAATCTTATAAAGAATGCTATACAGTCATATGGGAAAAACCTTACAGCCGGGATTACGGTGAGATGTACCAGGCATAACGGGTCTTATATGATCAGCATTGAAGATCATGGGTGTGGTATCCCCGAAGATAAGCAGGATAATATATTCACCCCTTATTTCACCACCAAGGCAAAAGGTATGGGCCTGGGCCTCTCAATGGTAAAGAACATAATTGAAGGCTTTGGGGGCAGCCTGTGGTTTAACTCTGAAGAGGGCAGGGGCAGTGTTTTTTACTTCACTCTGCCCTCAGCCTGAAAAACCCGGTCTATTTATACTCCATTGCTTCTATGTCACCGTTGAACACCATATGTCCGTTCATTGCGAGTGCCCGCATTTCGTCCTCCCCGGGATAAACGTAAACAGGCCCTATATGCTTTACCCTGGAAGAAACAGCTTCAACAAAAGGTTTACCGTATGCAATACCGCCGGTAAGGAGGATGGCATCAACTTCTCCCTTGAGAACGGTTGACATAGCCCCAATCTCCTTTGCAACCTGATATGCCATTGCGTCCTGTATCAGCATGGCCTTTTGGTCGCCGTCTTTGGCTAGCTTTTCAACCTCATATGCGTCATTTGTACCAAGATATGCAACCAGTCCGCCCTTTCCGTTTATCATCTGCCTGATATCATTTTCGCTGTACTTGCCGCTGAAGCACATTGTAACCAGTGCTCCGGCCGGAAGTGTGCCGCTCCTTTCGGGCGAGAACGGGCCCTCACCGTCAAGTGCCTGATTTACGTCGACTACCCGGCCCTTATAGTGTGCCCCCACGCTTATTCCTCCCCCAAGGTGGGTAACTACCAGATTCATGTCTTCATAGCTTATAGATACTGATTTAGCATGCTGGCGCGCAATAGCCTTTTGATTCAGGGCATGAAATATCGAAACCCGTTCAAATTCCGGATGGCCCGAAATACGTGCAATATCTTCAAGTTCGTCAACAACGACCGGGTCTGCAATATATGCTTTGGCACCGGGAACAGAATCTGCAATGTCATATGCGATCAGCCCGCCAAGGTTACTTGCGTGCTGGCCCTGTATGCCGATCTTAAGGTCTTCCACCAATCTTTGGTTTACCTGGTAAACCCCGGAAGGTATTGGTTTCACAAGTCCGCCGCGGCCAACTATGGCCCTTATGTTCCTTATATCAATGGAAGCACTCTCGAGTTCTTCCATAATTATTTGTTTCCGGAAATTATACTGGTCCGTTATTTTCCTGAAACCTTCAAGTCGTTCTGCCGAATGCCTGATTGTTTTCAGGAACACTTCCTTTTTATTGCTGAAAACCGCGATCTTGGTGGATGTTGAACCCGGGTTGATGGCAAGTATAAGGTCTTCTTTCATGTAAAATGGTTTTATGTTTATTCTTTGGTTGTTAATTTATACTGATTTATTCGGTCGCTGCTGCCAGGGCTATACTGTTAAGCTTTGTTTCATCACTGTCAGACCGGGATGTCAGAACTATGGGAGCAGCCGCTCCCAGTATAACCGCTGCACAACTTGCCCCTGCAAAGTAAATAAAAGCCTTGTAGATGCCGTTTGCGGCTTCTATGTTGTCAGCTATCAGAATGTCGGCATCGCCTGCCACGGGGCTTATAATGCCCTTTAGGCCGGCACTTTTTTTGCTTATAGCATTGTCAAATGCAAGCGGACCATCTATAATGCAGTTCCTGATCTGCCCCCGGTCGCCCATTTTAGCCATAGCGCTTGCATCCATAGTGGATTCCATTGATGGATTAACCGTTTCAACAGCACTGAGAACGGCTACTTTTGGTTTATCTACACCAAGCTTCCTGAAATATTTTATCGCATTCCTGGTAATGCTTATTTTTTCGTTGAGCTCCGGGGCAATGTTCATCGCGGCATCTGTAAGCCCTAAAAGCTTATGGTAGGAGGGTATCTCAAACAGTGCAAGATGGGAAATCTGTTCCCCTGTTCTAAGGCCAAATTCCTTATTAAGAACGGCTTTAAGCAGAACAGCGGTACCCAGGTTTCCCTTCATAAGTATGTCGGCCTCTTTGTTCCTCACCATTTTTACGGCCATGGCAGCTGCCATGGCGTTGTCCGGTTCGTTTATCACGGTAAGGCTTCCGGTGTCCCAGGAGTTTTCTTCGGCGATCTTTCCGATCTTGTGTTCGTCGCCCACAAGTATGGCATCTATAAGCCTGTTTTCACAGGCGCTTATTACTGCACCCATGGCACTGGCATCGTGTGCCGCTGCCAGCACGAGCCTTCTTTTTTTGTGGCTGCGCGCCAGTTCGTAAAGGTCATTGAGTGTTTTCAGCATATTTTTGCTTATTTGATTATTTTTTAATCTTTTCAGAAAATTCAGAACAGATGCCTGAATGGTACCATGATCCACTCAAAAAGTCTCTGTATTACAGGCCTCTTCTTCCAGATCTCGTAATTGAAGGATTCAGACTCCTTCCTGGTTTCATTCATATGGTTGATTATCTGCCTGACAAGGTTTTTATCAAAGCCAGCCAGGCATATCTCATGCTGGTATCTGAAGCTCCGGTAGTCGAAATTGGAAGATCCCGCAACAAAATATTTTCGGTCGGCCAAAAAAAGTTTTGAGTGCAGGTTCTGCGGAAGGAAGAAAAATATCTTTATGCCTTTTTCAGCCAGCTCCCCAAGGTATTTTGAGGTCAGCACGTCCATTATTCCCACATCTGACTTTTTGGGAATATGCGCATACACCTTGACTCCCCTTGCCGCGGCCTCAATGAGCGCCTTTCGAAGGCTGCTGCCCGGCAGGAAGTAGGGGGTTTCAATGACGATCTCCTTTTTTGCAGAATTTATAAGCTCCAGGTATTTCTTCTTTATCGGCTGGTAAGACAAGGACGGAACATCCCTGATTATTTCCAGACCGTTAAAACTTATCAGGCGGGTATATGCCTGTTTGTCGTAAAAATATTTATTGTGTATCCTGAAGTTTTCCTTTATTACCTGTTTGAACAGGCCTGCTATGTTTCCCTTGATTCTGATTACAGATTCTCTCCAGTTCAGGGAATAACCTGAAATATTAGCAGAGCCGATATAGGTTATCTCATCATCAATAACAAGGATCTTGCGATGGTCTCGTCTGTGGCTCTTGACAAATGAATCCCACTTAAACCGCAGCTTCTTGAAAAAGGTGATTTCGGCTCCGGCTTCTGAGAGCTCATGAAAGAATGAATTCCCGGAAGAGGCGCCCCATGAGTCTATGAGCAGTTTGACCTTTACCCCCTCAAGACATTTTTTAAGCAGTGAATCGCGGAAGCGCACTCCCATTGGGTCATTACGGAACCGGTATATCTCAAGGAAAATATAACTGCCAGCCTTCTTTATGTCCTTCAGCATCGAGGTGTAGAATGCCAGGGGATCAGACATTAAGCGGAATTGCAGGTTATGCTCCGATTCCATTATCTAAATGTGTATTTGATTTAACTCATCTTGCTTTGTGATCAAATATACAGAATTTTTTTTTTGGTTTGCACCCGCCAAAACCGGACAATATGGCGCATTTTGAGTTCTTTTTTTGTGTGAGGGCCATCTTTGCAGGCCATAATGGCACATGTTTTTTCATAATTCAAAAAGGTACGGCATTTGTAAGTGATACGAAAAAACACATTTACAACAAAAAAACAGGAGGGAATAATAATGACTATAATAAAATGGCAAAACAGACCGGCAATGTCTTCAGTGCTTGACAGAATGTTTGAAAGGGACTTTAACACAGGATTTGAAAGGAATTGTGGCTGCATACCCGCAACAAATATCCTTGAGAATGAACAAGGCTTTGAAATCCAGCTGGCCCTACCCGGCATGCAAAAAAATGATTTCAAAATGGAGGTTGAAGACAATGTATTGTCAGTAGTTTATGAAAAGAAGGAAGAAGAGAATGAAAAACAGGACACACAATACCTGAAAAGGGAGTTTGAACTTGAAGGGTTCACCCGCTCTTTTTCCATACCGAAAACAGCCGATATCGACAAGATCAGTGCCAGGTACGATAACGGAATACTTTACATCAGCGTGCCCAAAATAGATAAGGCCAGGCTGAGCAAGCAGATAAAGATCTCTTAAAGGGGATTTGAAATGGTTAAAGGGGGCAGAGGATTCCGAATCTTCTGCCCTTTGTTGTATCCGGGATTATCGTCGCAGCCTGCCTCCCCTGGCAAATCGCCTTGAATAGTAATTTTCTTCGAGAGAATTAATTATTACCCCATTCGACGAACTTGCATGAACAAAATTCCCGTTACCGAGGTAAATGCCGGCATGCGATATCCTCCACCTGCTTTTTGTCCTGAAGAAAACCAGATCTCCTTCACGCAGCCTTCTGCGGCCAATCCTTCCGGATTCTGCTGCCAGACCAGCTGTTGTCCTGGGCGGATTAATATTATAAACATTGCGATAAATCTGTCCGATAAAACCCGAACAGTCAACTCCTGATCCTGTTGTGCCACCGTATCTGTAAGGTGTGCCCATCCATCTTTCAACTTCCTGTATCAGGGCCGGGTTTTCATTTCCGCTAAGCGAAATACCCAGGCTGCGGGAGAATTCAACTCTTTCGGCTTCGGTAAGCCCTGGGTGTGAAGGTGCCTCTCTCAGAACCCCGCAGGATTGAAATACTATTGTTCCGAGTAATAATAATATAAGACTTACTGTCCTGACGGTTTTTTTCATATGTCCTGGTGCGGCCCGAAAATTATGATTTACTTTGCCGGGTTTTATCAATTATCTGTCGCATCAAAAATAATACTAAATGAAACACGATCAATACCAGTTAAACCCAAACCCCCTGGTTCGTTTTCTGGGCAAGCAGCCCGAAACATTTACCAGGGAGGATTTGATACGATATATTGAGAATAATGCAATAGAAGTACTTAACTTGAGATACGTGGGTGGAGACGGAAGGCTCAAGGCGCTGAACTTCCCTGTTCAAGGCCGTAAACAGCTGGATAACCTGCTTTCAGCCGGCGAAAGGGTGGACGGCAGCAGTCTTTTCAATTTTCTTGAGGCAGGGTCCTCTGATCTGTATGTTGTGCCACGTTTCAGGTCAGCCTTCCGCAATCCTTTTTCTGAAAGGCCGGCACTTGACATACTTTGCTCTTATTACGACAAGGATGGAAATCCACTTGAAAGCGCCCCCTCCAACATATTGCGTAAGGCACACAGGACCCTGGCAGAAAAAACCGGGTTTGAGTTAGAGGTAATGGGGGAAATAGAGTATTATGTTATTAGTGAAAAGAACCCGATGTACATGCCTAACGATCAAAGGGGCTATCATGAGTCAGAACCCTTTTATAAATGGGGTAACCTAAGACAGGACGCGATGATGGCAATGGCAGGTACCGGTGCGGCCATAAAATATTCTCATGCTGAGGTTGGGAACTTCTCCGACGAGGAGCATGTTTACGAGCAAAACGAAATTGAGTTTCTGCCTGTCAGTGTTGAAGATGCAGCTGATCAGCTGGTTGTGGCCAAATGGATTCTGAGGCAGATGGCATTCCGTTATGGGGTAACAATAAGTTTTGCACCCAAGATAACTTCAGGCAAGGCCGGGAGTGGAATGCACATACATATGCGTGTTTCAAAAGAGGGAAAGAATGTAACCCTGGAAAACGGAAATATCAGCGATCCGGCCAAGAGGGTAATTGCCGGTGTCATGGACCTGGCACCATCTCTTTCAGCATTCGGGAACACAATACCAACAAGCTATCTCAGGCTAGTTCCTGACCAGGAGGCCCCGACAAATGTATGCTGGGGAGAGAGAAACCGCTCTGCACTGGTAAGGGTGCCTCTGGGCTGGGTAAATGCATCTGGTATGGTTTTAAAGGAAAACCCTCTTGAGAAAGTTGGGGGCCGGGATCTGGAAGAAAGACAAACCTTTGAATTCAGGAGCCCGGATGGGTCGGCTGATATATACCTGCTTATTGCCGGACTCTGCGTTGCGGCAAGACATGGGCTGGAAATGCCCGGCGCTCTTGAGCTTGCACGGAAAACCCTTGTAGATGGAAATATTTTTTTACAGGAGAATAAAAATGTGCGCAGCAGACTTGAACATCTTCCTGACTCTTGTGTCAGGGCAGCAGGTTGCCTGAGTGACAAGGCTGGTATATACCTTAAAAACGGAGTTTTCCCGAAGAGCCTTATAGATGGAGTTATCAGCAATCTCAGGTCTTATAATGATAATTACCTTAGAGAGAGAATATCAGACAGCAGGGAAGAAACAATGAAACTTGTCAGGCGTTTCTTGCATTGTGGATAGCCCCGGTGAGGGATCCCGCAAGCCTGCTTGCTCCAATGCGGAAAAACTTCTTGTTGACCCTTTTCTGCCCAAGAACCTGCTTGGCAAGCCAGTAGTAAGATAATGCCGTTTCCGGATCGGAAATGCCACCTGCAGGCTTAACTCCGCAGTAGCTTCCTGTCTTTTTCTGAAAGTCACGTATTGCCTCAAGCATAATTAGCATCGCTTCAGGCGTTGCAGCCGGTTTTACCTTACCGGTAGAAGTCTTAAGGAAGTGGCATCCGGCTTCCAGTGCAATTTCGCTTGCCCGCCGGATATTTGTTGCAGTTTTAAGCTCGCCAGTTTCAAGTATTACCTTGAGGTGGGCATCCTTGCAGGCATCCCGTATTGCCGAAATCTCATCAAATACAAAGTTGTATTCTCCTTCAAGAAATTTACCCCTTGAAATAACCATGTCGATCTCCTCTGCACCTTCGTCAACGGCATATCTGACTTCAGCCATTTTTACAAAAAGTGGTGACTGTCCGGAGGGAAAAGCACCTGCTACCGAAGCCACCCTGATATCGGTGCCTTCAAGTGCTTTTCTGGCCTTCGATACAAAAGGGGGATAAACACAAACAGCTGCCACATCAGGAAGCCCTTCACCCCTGGCAGAAAAAGAACGTGCCTGGTCACAGAGTTCCTCAACACGCCTGGTTGTATCTGTACCTTCAAGTGTAGTAAGATCTATCATTCCAAGAATTTCAGAATATACTCTGACAAGGTCAAGGTCGCCGGCTGAAAAGCCCAATAACTCCCTGGTGCGCAGACTGATCTCTTCATCTTTGATTTCAGGCGTTTTGGCAAAGTCTGTCATAGAAATTCTTTTTTTAGGCATAAGGCCTTTGTTTAAGGTGTAAAGATAAAATATTTTTGTAAGTATATGGCCTGTTCTGATCATCACCAATAAATCACTATTATTGCATATCTAAATGAGTATAACCTAATCTGCAAAAACCGATAGCCACATGAAGTTGTTTAAGGGTTGTGAAGTATATGCACCGGAGAATAAAGGGATAAATGACATCCTGATTGCAGGTGAAACGATCATACAGATTGGTAAAAATCTTAATTTGCCCGAAAGTGTTGGTGTGGAAATTATTGATGCATCGGGTCTAAGGGCAATACCAGCACTTATTGACTCTCATGTACATATTGCAGGGGCCGGAGGCGAGGGGGGGCCGGCCACACGTACGCCGGAAATGCATCTGAGCCAGATGCTGGAGGCAGGGATAGCGACAGTTGTTGGCTGCCTTGGAACAGACGGGATGACACGCAATATTGAATCGGTTTTAATGAAAGCAAAGGCCCTCAGGCAGGAGGGGGTCAGCGCATATATGTACACCGGTGCCTACCAGGTGCCAACACCAAGCATACTTGGGGATGTTGGAAGGGATATAGCGCTGATAGAAGAGGTAATAGGCACCGGCGAGATCGCATTGTCTGATCACAGGTCTTCTTCGCCTACAGTAACTGAACTCATTCGTCTTGCAGCACATTCAAGGGTTGGTGGAATGCTCGGGGGTAAGTCCGGAATAGTAAATATACACATGGGTGATGCCGAAAACCCTTTTCAGCCCCTTTATGACGCGGTAAACCTGAGCGAGTTATCGCTTAAACAGTTCCTGCCCACCCACTGCAACCGCAACACACATATTTTCGAAGATGCGAAAAAATACGGCAAAGATTCATATGTTGATATTACAACAAGCGGATATAAATTCTTCCCTGACGAAGAGGTAAAACCTTCAAAGGCAGTTGCAGAACTGCTTAAATCAGGTGTACCCCTGCAACATATATGCATGAGCAGCGACGGATGCGGCTCTTTGCCCCTTTTTGACGGCGGTGGCCGGCTATTAAGGCTTGAATCGGGCTCTTTGATATCAATGCTGGAGGAGCTCCGCGACACCGTGCTGGAGGAAGGAGTTCCCCTGGAGGAGGCTGTTTGTACTGTTACCAGCAATGTAGCCGACATATTGGGGTTTAAGAAAAAAGGAAGGATAGAATCAAAAAAGGATGCTGACCTGGTATTTCTGAACAGGGATTTTGAGATAGTCCACATGAGTGCAAGGGGAGAGCTTATGGTGCTGAACGGCAGCATAGTCAGGACAGGCACCTATGAAAAAAAGCGAAAAAGAACAATGTATTAATCAAACATTTTTATCAATGAAAAAAGCCATTTTGTTTTTTGCTGTTTTAATGATCCTGGGCCTGTCCATTATGGCTCAGCAGATCAGGGTAAGCGGTGTTGTGACCTCCGTTGACGAGGGGGGGATCAGCCTTCCCGGGGTAACGGTAATGGTTGAAGGAAGCACACGGGGAACCATAACCGATGCTGAAGGCCATTATGAGATTGAGGTGGCGCCTGATGAAATTCTGGTATTCTCTTTCGTTGGTATGGTAACACAAAGGGTTCCTGTTGAAGGGAGGGAGGTTATCGATGTTGGTCTCAGGATGGATGTTGCCCAGCTTGGAGAAATTGTTGTAACTGGCTATGGAACGGAGTCGCGCAGGCTTATTTCCGGTTCTGTTGGTGTTGTAGGAGAAGAGGATATTCAGGAGTCTGCACTGAGAACTATAGACGGGGTGCTTCAGGGCAGATCAGCCGGGGTGCAGATCACACAGAGCTCAGGTACTCCCGGTGCTGCAAATGCAATAAGGATAAGGGGGAGCAGCTCAATTTCGGCCGGCAACGAGCCACTGGTTGTTGTTGACGGTATACCGGTAACGACAGGAGATTACGGACAGGTGGGATTCAGTGGCCAGCGTATTGACGCCCTTGCCGATATCAACCCTAATGACATTGAGTCTATAACCGTACTGAAGGATGCTTCTGCAGCCGCAATATATGGTGCAAGAGCCACAAACGGTGTGATACTCATTACAACAAAGAGGGGTTCCGACAGGGATACCAGGATAAGCTTCAACGCAACTACAGGTGTTCAGGACATTGAAAACAGGCTTGAAATGCTCAATGCCAGTCAGTGGCATGAACTAAAGGGCACACAGCCACAGGATTCTGATGCTATGGTTGATACTGACTGGCTCAGCGAGGTGTTAAGCACTGCACCCACCATGAATTACGAGCTATCTGCAACCGGTGGTGATGATGCGACCCAGTTTTTTATGTCCGGAAACTACTATAACCAGGAAGGGGTGCTTATAGGCACCTCTTATGAAAGGCTTAGCGGACGGGTAAACCTCGACCATAAAGTCAGTGATAAACTGGATTTGGGTATCAGCTTTGGTGCCTCATACGCCCTTAACAACAGGGTGGAGGGAGACCAGTCACTGAACGCCCCGCTTGCCAACGCCATAGCAAACCCGTCGATATATCCGGTTTATAACCAGGATGGTTCGTACAATGAAGGGGCTCCATTTGCAAACCCTGTTGCAATAGGCAAAGAGGCGATCAACGAAGCCCATAATTTCAGGACTATCGGAAATATGTTTGCAAACTACCGGATACTTGACAACCTTACATTCAACACAAAATGGGGGTTTGACTATTTAAGCCTCAGGGAGCACAGCTATGATCCTGCCACTACAAGGCAGGGTGCCAGATCCAATGGTATCGGTCTTGAAGGACAGAACAACGTGCTTAATATTGTGTCCAACAATACACTTAGGTATCTGAACACTTTTGCTGGCTATCACAATGTTGAACTCATGGGGGGCTACTCCTTTGAACTTTTTCAAAGAAGGAATTCTTTTATTAGGGGAGTGGACTTCCCGAACCCATACTTCCAGTATATAAGTGAAGCGGCAACCATATCCGGGGCATCGGCAAATGCGACCGACAGGGGTCTTAACTCTTTTTTTGGGCAGCTTAGATACAATTACGACTACAGGTATATCCTCTCATTTACTTCCCGCTATGATGGCTCTTCCCGTTTCGGAGACGAGAACCGCTACGGATTTTTCCCGGCTGCTTCAGTTGCATGGAGAATGTCGGAGGAGGATTTTTTCAGGTCATGGGATCTTCCTGTAAATGAACTGCGCTGGCGCGCAGGTTATGGTATTACAGGTAATGACGGGATACCAGATTTTGCTTATCTGTCTCTTTATGGCGGAGGTTCGAACTATCGCGGACAGGCGGGTATATTCCCGCGCGGACTGGCTAATCCCGACCTGAAGTGGGAAACAACCTATCAGTATAATGCAGGGGTCGACATGGGTCTTTTTGATGACCGTATAGAAATCAGCCTTGATTATTATTATAATCATACCAAAGACCTGCTGTTCAGTCGTCCGATCTCTTACACCTCCGGTTACGGAAGTATTACCACAAATATCGGCGAGCTGGAAAACAGAGGTATAGAACTGAGCCTCACCACCGTCAACTTTGACAATGGAGGGTTTTCATGGACAAGCTCCTTTAACTTAAGCCGCAACCGTAACAAGGTGTTGTCTTTGTATAATGACCAGCCCCTCGATAACCTGGGCAGGGGCAGCAACAGCGTGAGAGTTGGAGAGCCCATTGGTATTTTCTACGGGTACAAAAGCCTTGGTGTTGACCCATCAACCGGCGATATTGTATTTGCCGATATAAATGGTGATGGAAGTATCACATCCGAAGACCGCACCAAAATCGGGGATCCCAATCCCGATTTTACGGGAGGGTTTACCAACCGGTTGACGTACAGGAATTTTGAGTTGAGCCTGTTTTTGCAGTTTTCTTATGGGAACGATATATTTAATGGCACAAGGATCTATATTGAGTCAATGAAGGGTTCAGACAATCAGACAACAGCTGTTTTGCGCCGGTGGCAGCAGCCGGGTGATGAAACTGACATCCCGAGGGCTACGGAGCTTGACCCGAACAATAATAACCGGATCTCGTCCAGGTTCATAGAGGATGGCTCATACCTGAGGGTAAAGAACCTTAGTTTTTCATACAGGCTTGGACGCGGGCTGGCTGACAGGATTGGTGTGAGCAGTGCACGGGTCTTCATAACCGGTCAGAACCTTCTGACCTTTACAAACTACAGCGGTATGGATCCGGAGGTCAATTACGCCGGGCCCTCCGACCTTGTAGTGGGCACAGACTTCTTTACCCATCCGCAGGTGCGTACAGTGTCGCTGGGGGTTAATTTGGAGATATAAACTGAAAAAACATATAAAATGAAAAAATCAGCATTCCTTTTTCTTTTTGCCGTACTGATGCTAGCAGGCTGCGATGTGCTCGACGTGGATCCATACCACAGTATCCCTGCAGATGAAGCAGTCAGCAGCAGGAAGGACGTAATAAGTGCAATCAACGGAACTTATGCGTCATTGCAGTCAGCCGGCTACTATGGCCGCAATTATATAGTGGCCGGTGATCTGGCTGCAGATAACCTTGCCTGGACAGGTACAACAGCCGGATACAACCAGATTGACAATAACAGTATACTGGCAGACAATGTAATCGTGGAGGGCATATGGAGCAGTATATACACCACAATAAGCAGGGCAAACAACCTTATGGCACAGTTACCCTTTATTGATGACGTTTCAGAAGCTGAACGAAATGAGTTTATGGCAGAACTGCTCTTTCTGCGGGCACTTGGCCATTTTGATCTTGCCAGGATGTTCGGTGCAGTGCCGGTCAGGACAGCTCCGGCTGATGCGTCCGACGAAAGTCTGAGCATTCCCCGTCAGCCGCTGGAGGAGGTTTATTCACAAATATTCGAGGACCTTGAGTTTGCAAAGGATCATATCCGGGGGGAAAATATCCGCGGGCTTGCTTCCGAGGCAGCCGTACTTGCACTTCTGGCCAGAACCAAGCTTTACTATTACAGTATAACCGGACAGGAGAGCCTGCTTGGTGAGGCTGCCGGATTTGCAAGTCAGGTAATTGACGGGTTTGGGCTTTCACTTGAACCATCTTTTGAAGACCTTTTTTCAGGTACGCCCAACAGCGAATCAATATTTGAGGTGGACTTTACAGAACAGGACAGGAACCGCCTGGCAGAATATTTCTTTCCCACATCACTCAGCGGCCGGCGGGAGTTTGCACCGACAGAGAAACTGTTTGACTTATTCAGTGAAAATGATGCAAGGAGGGATGCTTCCATTGCCTCTGACGGGACAAGCCTCTATGGCATAAAATACAGCGACATAGAAACCGGGGCCGACAATGTATATGTGTTCCGACTTGCTGAGATGTACCTTATACGTGCCGAAGCTTACTCAATTATGGGTGTTTCGCTCGATCAGGCTCTTGATGACATAAATGCCATAAGACTAAGGGCGGATCTGCAGGATCTGCAAACCAGCGATCCTGTGAACCTGCTCAACCAGGTCAGTTTGATGAGACAGCTGGAGTTTGCCTTCGAAGGTCATCGCTGGTTTGATCTTGTACGGACATCAATGGCCCTGGATGAACTGGATACACTGGATGAGGAGTGCCGTATGCTTTTCCCGATACCGCTTGGGGAACTGCTTACCAACTTCCATGATGGCATGTACCAGAATGACTGTTATTAAACTGATAGAAATTGTGCATTTCAAACAAAACAGAATAACTGATGAAAACCCGACACATAAAAAACAGCATGAAGACAGCCATTATAATGCTGCTGGTGCTTTCCGCCACCACCTTTTTGAACTCCTGTTCGGAGGATGAAGTCAGCATACCTGCTCCAAGCACTCAGGCTGATTTTACCTACAGTACAGAGATGATCACAGATGAGGAAAGCGGGGATATTCACTATGTTGTAAGCTTTGAAAACAGATCGCTGGAAGCTGCGGGATACCACTGGGATTTCGGCAACGGCAACACTTCGGATGAAGAAAACCCCGTTGAGCTGTATACAAGTGATGGTGTCTATGAGGTTTCTCTGACGGTTGAGCCCCGGAGGGAGCTTCATTACAACGACCTGGTAAAGACCGAGCGCCTTTCGCTCGTATCAACTGTTTTTGAGGAAGGATTTGACGACCCCGCCCTTGAACAGGACTTCCCGCCAGAAGGCTGGCTGCTTGTTGACAGGGATGGCGACGGCCACAACTGGTACTGGGATTATTTCGGGGATGAATACTACATATTGTCTGACTCCTGGCTGTCATCTACAGGGGAAGCCCTCGAGCCTGACAACTGGATTATCACACCTGAAATTGATCTTGGTGAGATTGAAAGCGCAGCGCTTGACTTCGAAGTAACGCCCAGAGCCTCGGGCCCTGATTTCAGGACAGAGAACTACAGTGTTCTGGTATCAGTATCCGGTACCGATCCGGATGATTTTGAGACCATATACACCGAAAGGCTGCAGCCTGACATGGAGAACTGGGTATGGTTGCTCAGGACCCTGGACCTCTCTGAGTATGCCGGGCAGAGAATATATATTGCATTCAGGCACCATGATTCTTCTGACCTTTATTCAATAGCCCTTACAAACATACATGTGTATATCTCCGGCAAATAATAACGGCATAAAACAGTGAAAAAAATGTATAAACGAAAAAAAGGCCTTGCCGGGCTTTCTGCGATATGTTTAATGCTGATATTCTCAGCCTGGTCGTGCAGCGAACCTGTGGTTGTGAATGAAAACAGCGGAACTCTCTTTATAATTGGTGGCGGCAGCAGGCCGGCCGACATGGTTGAACGAATGATAACCGAAGCAGGGCTTGATACGGGCGGGTATGCGGTTATACTGCCAATGTCAAGCTCAGTTCCGGATTCAGCAATTATATGGGCCAGCGAACAATTCCTTGAGCAGGGCATGGACCGGGTAACGGGCTTCAACTTTGAAAGTGGAGGGCCTTTCCCGCAAAACCTGATAGATTCTCTGGTAAATGCATCACTTGTTTATATAAGCGGTGGCGATCAGAACCGTTTTATGGAAATTGTATACGACGGCCCTGTTATGGCAGCAATACACCAGGCTTATGAAAAAGGAGCCGTGATCGCCGGGACAAGTGCAGGAGCTGCCGTAATGAGCGAAAAAATGATAACAGGAGACGAACTGCGATATCCGGAATACCGTTCTACATATCCGGTTATTGAGTCAGAAAACCTGGAACTTGCTCCGGGCCTGGGCCTTATAAAAACTGCAATAATCGATCAGCATTTTGTATGGCGCAGCAGACACAACAGGCTGATTACAGCCGTACTGGAACATCCGGAATTGCCCGGTATAGGAATTGACGAATCTACGGCAATAGTTGTAAAGGGTAATAAGGCCGAGGTGATTGGCGAATCTCAGGTGCTGGTTTACCGCAATCCTGCCGGGGCAAGGCGAGTACAGGGCATAAAGCTGGGCGGTAAAGACCTGCGTCTGGATATATATTTACCCGGAGATGAATTCACAATTAAATAAATAAGAAAACAAAGAGATATAATGCTGAAGAAAATTCCGCACACCTATGTAATAGTCTTTTCGATAATAGTAATAGCGGCAGTACTCACCTGGATAATTCCTCCCGGCAAGTACGTGGAGGAGACTGTTGTGGTTGACGGCACAGAGCATAGCTCTATGGTCTTTTACTATGCAGACCAGCTGCCCGAGGGTTACAGCCTTGATTCGGAGGTACAAAGCTGGCAGGTATTTTCCGCACTGTTTAAGGGTTTCGTGCGTCAGGCCAATATTATAGTGTTTATACTGATGATTGGGGGCGCATTCTGGATTATGAACCAGAGTAAGGCCATAGATGTCGGAATAATGTCTTTTTTAAAGCGTGCAAGGCTGCTGGAAAACAACAGCTTTATGAAAAAGCTGGGGGTTGACAACATCATCATAGTTATGGTAATGTTGCTCTTCAGTGTGTTCGGTGCAATTTTCGGGATGAGCGAAGAGACTATCGCCTTTGTGATAATACTCATCCCATTGGCGATCTCAATGGGATACGACAGTATTACAGGGGTGTGCATGGTATATATCGGCGCCCATCTTGGTTTTGCCGGGGCCATACTGAACCCCTTCACCATTGGCATTGCCCAGGGTCTTGCCGGGATCCCGCTGTTTTCAGGCATTGAATACCGTTTGTTTGCCTGGCTGGTAATAAATGCCGTTGGGATAGCATTTGTGCTGAGATACGTAAACAGGATACGAAAAAGGCCGGAAAGCTCAATGATGTATGAGGAAGACAGTTACTGGCGTTCGCGCGAAAACAGCGACGCCGATAATGTAGAATACCATACACCACGCATGGCATGGGTGGTATATGGCCTTGTGATACTTGTATTGGGCATATTTTCCTTGTCACATCCGGTATCTACACTTACCATAGGCGCCTCTTCATTCACATTCAGCATATTGCCCCCTGCAACAGTTTTGTTTGCAATAGCCGGATTTATTACTCTTAAAAGGTCTGTACACTTTTTTATCCTTTTGCTGCTGGCATATACAATACTCTTTCTGATTGTTGGGGTTATGGGCTATAGCTGGTATGTAATGGAGATAGCAACACTATTCATGGCAATGGGAATTGCCGCAGGAATGGCCATGAACAGGCACGCGAACGACATTGCCAACTCCTTCCTGGACGGGGTAAAGGATATTATGTCGGCTGCGGTAATTGTTGGTCTGGCAGGTGGTATTATTGTTGTTCTGGAGGATGGTGGGATTATAGACAGCATCCTTTACGGGCTTTCGCGCTCCCTGGGGCAATTTGGCAGTGTAGCATCAGTCGGGGTCATGTATGTTATACAGACTATTGTAAATATTATAATACCCAGTGGTTCGGCCAAAGCGGCCATAACAATGCCAATAATGGCCCCTTTCAGCGACCTTATCGGTATTTCCCGCCAGGCTACCGTTATGGCATTTCAGTTCGGGGATGGTTTTACAAATATGATAACACCGACATCGGGCGTATTGATCGCCGTGTTGGGTGTTGCAAGGATCCCCTACCATAAATGGGTCAGGTGGGTGAGCCCCCTGATAATTATATTGATAATACTTGGTTTTCTGCTGCTTATACCCACGGTTACAATGGAACTGAGCGGCTTTTAGAATATAGGTGCAATGAAAAAAGATATTTTCCGGTTAAAAGTTTTGTTTCTGTTATTGACCATTATACCGGCAGTTTCTGCGGCACAGACATTTTACCGCACAGGCAGCCAGGAAGCTGTTGAAACGGATCATTTGCCCGGACTTGTTCTTGCAGGCGGCGCAACCGATAATGATGATGCCATGAGATGGATGCTCGAAAGGGCTGATGGAGGTGATGTGGTTGTGCTCAGGGCCGGAGGCTCTGACGGGTATAACAACTATTTCTATCAGGGCCTTGGGATAGAGGTGAACTCTGTTACATCTATAGTTATCCGGTCGGCAGAAGAGGCAGATGACCAGGAGGTATTACAGACACTGGAGAATGCCGAGGTGGTATTTATTGCCGGAGGTAACCAGTGGAACTATGTAAACTACTGGAGCGGCACAGAAATGCTTTCAACACTGAACAGGCTGATAAGTGAAAAAAAGATCACTGTCGGGGGCACCAGTGCCGGTATGGCGGTGCTGGGCGAGGTGGTGTTTTCGGCAGAGAACAATACTGTTTGGTCGTCGGAGGCAATTAATGATCCTTATCACTGGCGCGTGAAACTTGAGAAGGATTTCATTTCAGCACCATTTATGGAGAACACTGTAACTGACAGCCATTATAACCGCATCCAGGACGATAACAGGGATCGCCACGGCAGGCACGTTGCCTTTATGGCACGCATGTCGGCTGACTGGGGTATGCCCGCAAGGGGTATCGCGGCAAATGAGTATACTGCAATTGCTGTTGACCAAAATGGCCGTGCAATGGTATTCGGCAACCCGTCCTATCCCGATTATGCATACTTCTTGCAGGAGGATGCCGGTCCTCCCGAGGTATGCAAAGAAGGCAAGCCGCTTACCTGGAACCGCGACCAGAGGGCAATAAGGGTATATGAAATTAAGGGTGACAGCCAGGGGAGCAACTGGTTTGATGTTGATACCTGGGAAAAGGGAGAAGGTGGCCGGTGGGAGCATTGGTTTGTTATAGCCGGTTCACTGATGAAAACCGAGCTTGATGTAACCAGTTCAGGCGATATAATAAACGGACATACACTCGTATACCCAAACCCTGCCACCGACAGGCTTTTCATTAATTACCGGAATGATACAGAGGTATTGACCCTGAGGATACTGACAGGCTCAGGCACCATCCTGAAAACCAGAACTGTAAATGCAGGCAGTGGCTTTAGCCTTGATGTTTCCGGTCTGCCACCCGGTTTTTATTTTCTTGAACTTATACCTGAAGGCCAACCGCCTGAAACTATTCCGTGGATGAAGCTTTAGCATATCCATATTCGGCAACATATTGTATCTTTGCAGGGAATTTACGGCTCCGTAGTTCAATTGGATAGAATAGCAGATTCCGGTTCTGTCGGTTGGGGGTTCGAGTCCCCCCGGAGTCACAA
>SLKR01000125.1 GCA_007134525.1 Bacteroidales bacterium
AAGAAGGGAGTTTACGACAGGAGGAATTCCACCAGGGCCCGTGATCTCAATTATTTCAACATCTTCTATATATTCGGGCCTGTTTTTGCGCAAATAATCGAAAATAAGGCCATTTACTGCAGCCCCGTCAATAAGATTGCGCGAGACCATCTGTATAGATACATCATGCGAAAGGGAGTATACAATCTCTCCAAAGAAAGTTTCCGTGTCAGTGCCCAGTGATTCCATCCGCCTGTCTATAAACAGGCTCCCTGTAAAACACAAGGGGTCAGAATATGTGAATCTCTTTCCCCGCAAATCCTCAAATCTGCTTATTCCGCTGTTTTTGTTTGTGATTATATAGCCCCTGTAATATGGCTCACCGCTCACAACCGGAACAAACATCAACTCATGGTGATCAGATCCGGATATGTATGCTCCTGAACAGATAAATGCCATATCAACCAGGTTCTGGGCCAGCAGGTCGTTTACCTCAGCATAGGTTCCCCTCTGCTTGAACTCAACACTAATACCAATTGATTCAGATAATGCCTCGAACATCTCCTGATAATAAATAAAGCTTTCTCTCGGTGAAATAACGGTTGATATTGCAACCCTCAGGGCTCCCGGGTCAGGGTCTCCACGTAATTCTGCTGTATCGCCTTCGGAAAAATCTACCTCATGAACCTCCCTTGCCGGCTGCCTGCAGGATGCCAGAAGCAATACTGATATCAGGATTATTGGCATAAAGTGGATTATACCCTTCCTTTCCATCGTTATCTGAGTTATTGAACAAAAAAAGGATTAACGGCATAAAGATTAACAGCAGCAGAAAACAAAGGTTCAAATTATTCTTGCCGGTTAAAAAAGTGCTGTGTTATCCGCAGATTATTCAGATTTGGATCTTGCCTTTTCCTCAACACATTTGAAGGTAAGGGCAAGGTCACCCATTACAATCAACACCGCCAGGCATCCCAGGATTGCAGGTATTATATAAACACTATTATAAGCCACTCCGCTGAACCAGTTTCCCAGAACAGGAGAGCCAAGCCATGCACCTATCCAGCCAAAAATCACTTTTGAAACAAAAGAATCGAAGCCTGGTCGTACATGGTATTTAAAGCCATAGTGCATAATGGCAGAAACCACTACACTTATTATCAGAAGTATCAGAAAGCTTAAAAAGTCCATACCGGTCATAATGTTTTCCTCCTTTTTAATACAACAATTTCAAAAAAATAATCAAAAACAGTCAGGTAATATACTACGGTAACACAGCACTTTTGAAGCAAAAAAAGTATCACTTTACCAAATATAAAATATAATTGATTACCTTACAAGGTATAAGGTCGTTATTTAAACAGAAGTTCAATATGCACTTATTGCTTTGCGGAGCTGTAATAAGATGTTTGTTTTTATTTCTGCCGGGTTTTCTGTTTGCAGGCCATGCAATCGTTTTTGCCCAGACAGGAATAAGAGGAATGGTTTACGATAGTGAATCCCTTGCCCCGCTTCCCGGAGCAACAATAATTTTTTGTGATGACCGGGTATCCAGCACTGACGGGCAGGGAGAGTTCTTCATTGAGCTAAGCCCCGGAGAGTACAGCTTTCGCTTTCAGTACCTCGGTTACAGACCCCTTGATAACCTGGTGCAAATAAGGGAAGGATTAATTACAAGGCTTGATATTCCGATGGATCCCGTTTTACTTGGTATCGACCAGGTAGTGGTAAGTGCGGGTCGCCTTGAACAAAGGATTGCAGAATCTACCGTTTCGGTAAGTGTATTAAACCCTGAGGACTACGGCAGGGAGCATACAACTGATGCCAGGGATATACTTGACAGGGTTGCCGGCATAGAAGTTCTCGATGGCCAGGCATCAATAAGAGGTGGCAGTGGTTACAGTTACGGGGCAGGAAGCCGTGTACTGATACTCGTGGACGGGTTGCCTGCACTTACACCTGATGCAGGGAGTGTAAGATGGCATTCCCTGCCTCTGGAAAATGTTTCCCAGATAGAGATAATCAAGGGGGCTTCCTCTGTATTATATGGTTCTTCGGCACTGAACGGAATTGTTAATTTCCGAACTGCTGAAGCAACAGAAACCGGAAGTACGCTTTTTTTCGCCGAAAGCGGAGTGTTCGGTTCGCCGGCCAATAAAGACTGGAAATGGTGGGATACACCAAGGACATCGCATAAGGTATCCCTGTCACACAACAAAAAATACGGAAACACCGGAATCAATGCCGGTGCATTTCTTAAGATTGACAACAGTTACCGCAAGCTTAACGATGAAAGCCTTGCCCGGGTCAACTTCAGGGTCAGAAGAGAGGTTGCTGAAGTAAGTGGACTATCATATGGTATTGCATTCAACGGCGGTATTACTGACAAATATGATTTTCTGCTGTGGGAAGATGCTGAAAGGGGTGCCCTGAAGCAGAATCCGGTCACTGCAATGAGGCTGAAAGGCCTTTTTATGTTTGCAGATCCGTTTATTAGCTATAATGACGGCTCCAAACACACGCATGACCTGCGAATGCGTATACAGGCATCCGATAACCAATTCAGTGAAAGTGATGCAAATAACAGTAATACCCGTTCGGTATATTCAGAATATCAGGCTCTTTTAACCGCAGGGAAAAGCCTTAGCTTAAACAGCGGGCTTTCCCTGTACAAAAGCAGAATAAGTTCACAATTATACGGCAACCATGAAGGGTTTAACTCGTCAGTATACTCACAGGCAAACTTCAGTCCTTCTGACAGGCTGACATTAGTGGGTGGTGTACGCCTTGAATACAATGAACTGGACGGAGAGAGTGACAGGCTGATGCCTCTTTTAAGGGCCGGGCTGAATTACAGGGTCAGCAGCATAAGCAACCTTAGGATTTCGGCCGGCCAGGGGTACAGGTATCCGTCAATTGCTGAAAAATTTGCTGCAACTACAATTGGCGCAGTAAATATAATTCCCAATCCCTTAATCAAGGCTGAATCAGGCTGGAATACAGAAGCCGGCATAAAGCACGGACTGATAAGCGGGAACATTGACGGCCTTGTTGATATAGCTGTTTTTTACGGCCAGAACAAGGATATGATTGAATATGTTTTCGGCATTTACCGCAATCCTGAAACCGGACGTTTTGAAGCAGGTTTTAAGGCGACCAATATTGAGTTCTCCCGGGTATACGGACTTGAATATGAGCTAAGCATTAATAATACCGCCGGGATCTTCAAAAACAGGCTTGAGATTGGTTATGTATTCATGGTACCGGTTGAATTTGATCCGTCAACCTACAGAAATACCGGTGATTACTTAAAGTTCAGGCGAAAACACTCCTTCAGCCTCAATATGGGTACCTCCGTAAGAAATATAGAAGCAGGTGTCAGGTTTTTCGCCAGGTCAAAAATCCTCGCCATTGATGATGTATTTATCAACCCGCTAACCAGGGAAGCTGTGCTACCTGGATTTTACTCCTACTGGCTGGAAAAAAACAAGTCCTATCTTCTTGCAGATTTGAGTATTGCATATAATATCGGCAGGCATTACAGCATATCAGCGGCCATAAACAATCTTACAAACACCGAGTACATGGGAAGGCCCGGCGACATAAGGCCACACAGGAGCTTCAGCCTGCGTTTTTCAGGAAAGATCTGAATTTAATTCAGGATATCGGGATAAATCATTTTCTTTGCCAAAGATAAATTTTTATCCCATGGAAGGACTTACTTCTGTATTCTTCAGCCTTTGTGTACTGTTTCTTTTTCTGCTTGCCGGAAAACTGCTTCGTACCAAAGTAAGACTGTTTCAGCGAATATTCCTGCCGGCATCCATATTGGGCGGGTTCATTGCTCTTGCAGCCGGGCCATACCTGCTCGATCTTTTACCCTTATTTTTGTTCGATACATGGTCACAGATACCCGGCCTTCTGATAAGTGTTGTATTCGCAACACTCTTTCTGGGAGTAGTTATTCCCGGGATACGGACAATGTGGTCTCAGGGTGGCAGCCAGCTCTGCTTCGGCATGATAGCAGGCAGTGGCCAGTACTTTATTGCCATGCTTGTAACAGCACTGCTTCTGATACCCTTGTTTGACGTACCACCAATATTTGCCACCATACTCGAAATAGGTTTTGCAGGTGGCCATGGCACTGCGGCAGGCATGCACCAGGTATTCTCAGAACTGGGCTTCCCGGCCGGATCGGCACTTGCCCAGATGTCGGCAACCGTAGGTATAATAACAGCAGTAGCAGGCGGGGTGTTTTATATCAATATAGCTATCCGCCGGGGTTACTGCGTAAACCTGGATAAAAGAAACGGTATCCCCGAATACAAGAAAACAGGACTGATTCCCGAGGACAAAAGGTTTCCCAGTTCGAGTGCAACAGTGGCCTCTGAATCCATAGAGCCCCTGGCTTTCCATTTTGCCATCACCGGACTTGCAATTCTGATCGGATGGGTCCTTCTTGCCGGGGTCAGGCAATTGCATCCGGTTCTGCAGGGTTTTCCGCTGTTTCCGCTGGCAATGATAGGCGGAATGGTAGTACAGTTAGTATCAGTGCCGCTTGGGGTAAGCAAATACTACGACAGGCAGAGCTTTGAAAGAATACTTGGTTTTTCACTCGACGTTCTGGTTGTTGCTGCCATTGCCTCAATAAGGCTCGACCTTTTTATAGAGAACCTCTGGCCATTCCTTATCCTGATGGCAGCCGGCATAGCCTGGCTGTTCTTCTGCCTGGTATATCTGGCACCCAGAATGTTTCCATACAACTGGCTCGAGAGGGGTATTACTGAATACGGTATGCAAAGCGGTGTAACCGCCATGGGTCTTTTGCTTTTGAGGCTTGTGGACCCTTATTACAAAACCGATACAGCACAGGCATTTGGCTTTAAACAAATGCTTTATGAGCCCTTCCTGGGAGGCGGGCTTGTTACGGCGACAGCCCCCTTTATCCTTGTCAGCTTAGGAATATGGTGGTCAATATGGGCAGCAGCAGGTATAATGCTTATTTTCTGGCTGATTTCCCGTTTTAGCGGTTGGACAAGATCAAGGCCCTATAAAAAGGCAAGATAAGCATGTAAATCACCCTGCTTTTTTCTGCTTTCCGAGCCCGGCTGTAATACGATCCAGGATAATTGCCATTATCACCACTACCAACCCGGCTTCGAAACCCTCGCCAACCTGAAGTCTCTGGATTCCCCTGAGCACGTTTGTGCCTAAACCACCTGCACCTATCATTGCAGCTATAACAACCATCGAAAGACCAAGCATGATCGATTGGTTGACACCAGCCATAATGGTCGGTTTGGCAACTGGTATCTGAACTTTGAACAACTTCTGCATATTGGTTGCACCAAAGGCATCTGCTGCTTCTGTCAGTTCCCCCGGGACCTGCCTTATACCAAGATTTGTCAGGCGTATAAGCGGGGGCAGTGCAAAAACGAATGTTGCCACAACGCCTGGGACAAGACCCAGCCCGAAAAACATTACTGCCGGAATAAGATATACAAAAGCCGGCATGGTCTGCATAAAATCAAGTAACGGCCTTATCAATGAGTTGAAGCGGTCGTTCCTTGCCGCATATATACCCAGTGGCAGACCGACTATCATAACCAGTATCTCTGCCGTAAGCACCAGTGAAAGGGTCTCAACAAACGAGACCCACAGGCCGATATTCTCAGTTATCAACAATCCCAACACCGAGAACAGGCCAATCTGCCAGCCTGCCATTCGCCAGGTTGTAAATGCTATAAGTGCAATTAAAATCAAAGGGTGCAAAAACAGCATCCCGTCCTTGAAGCTATTGACAAGAAAGAAAATAAATGCACTGAAACCGTCAAATAAGGGCCCCAGCTCACTCACCAGGTAATCTACAGCGGCAGATATCCAGTCTTTTATTGGAATCCTGAATGGAAACATAATTATCATCTTATTTTTTACTTTCCTCCTTAAGCCTTGCAGGGGCCTCTTTACCTGAATCATCTTCTCCGGCCAGGGCAGAGATTATAGCACCCCTGACTATTACACCCTCAAGCCGGTCTTTATCGTCAACCACGGCCAGGGGGCCATATTGATTCTCGTTATAGGCATTGATTACCTCATTTAGCGGCATATCCTTGTGAACCCTGCCTGGTTCATGAAACAGGCCTTTTTCCATCGGAATACTTTCCTTATCCTTATGCCTGTTGATATGTTCAACCAGTTCGCTAACCCTTATGTAGCCCTTAAGCTCCCTTTTGGTATCCGTGACAAATATACCAGTAAGATTATTCCTTCTTATCTTCCTGAATATAGTCCTTGGTCCGTCACCGAAGAATGCCCTCTCCTTGGGAGCCTCCATTATATTGCCGGCAGTAAGTACGGCAGCACGGTTCATATCTTCAACGAATGCCCTTACATAATCACTTGCCGGATTTGATATTATCTCCTCTGCCGTACCTGTCTGTTCTATACGCCCGTCCTTCATTATAGCTATACGGTCACCGAGCCGGAATGCCTCATCCAGATCGTGTGTTACAAAGACTATTGTCTTCTTCATTTTATCCTGTAGCTCGAGCAGTTCATCCTGCATCTGCCTCCTGATAAGCGGGTCGAGTGCCGAAAAGGCCTCGTCCATCAACAATATGCTTGCATCAACTGCAAGCCCGCGGGCAAGCCCTACCCTCTGCTGCATACCACCGGATAGTTCAGAAGGATAACTCTCCTCGTTTCCTTCAAGCCCCACTTGTTTTATCACTTTCCTGGCTTCTTTCCTGCGCTTTTCCTTTTCAACTCCCTGTAGTTCCAGGCCGAACTCTACATTCTCAAGAACTGTACGATGCGGAAGTATTGCAAAATTCTGGAATACCATGCCGCAGAAATGACTACGCCTGAATTCACGCAATTCCTTCTGGCCAAGTTTGGTAATATCAGTTCCGTCAATGATGATCTGACCCGAAGTCGGTTCATGCAGGCGGTTAAGCAGCCTCTCGAGGGTTGACTTACCACTCCCCGAGAGGCCCATCAGTACAAATATCTCCTTTTCATATACAGTAAAGGAAACATTGTCAACGCCTACCACCTGCCGGTGTTCCTTTAGTATCTGAGCCTTGCTTTTGCCTTCACGGAGGGCTTCAATGGCTTTCTGCGGATTGCGCCCAAATATCTTGCTAAGGCTCTTAACTACGATCTTTTCTTTCATGGTTAAATTTTAGGGAAGCCATTGATTTACTACATCAGGGTTCTCAGAGATCCACAGTCTGGCAGCTTCAAAAGGCTCCATTCCATCTTCTATGTATCCCATTACCACACCTATCTGTTCAGGTGTCCAGAAAAAGTTGTCAAGTAGTTGGTAAACATCCGGGTGACGATCCCTGAGCCCAGGGTTTACAATTGTAGCAATATGCTCTGAGTCACCAAAGACATTTTCCGGATCTTCCAGGTATTTCAGATCATAAGCGGCAAATTTCCAGTGAGGTGTCCACCCCGTAACGATGATCCACTCGTTTCTCTCAATGGCTCTTTCAAGGGCGGCCGTCATGGCAGCATCCGAGCCTGACACAAGAATGTAGTCAAGGCCGTATTCATCAACTGCACGTTCACTGGCTGCCATAATGCCGGCACCCGGATCAATTCCGGTAATCTCTCCGTTAAATTCGTCCCTGTAATCCTGAAGTTCTGCAATGCTTTCAGCATTAACATACGAGGGAACAACCCAGCCAATCCTGGCACCTTCCAGGTTTGGTCCGAGGTTGACAACATCCTCCCCTGTCTGTTCATAATATGCCTGGTGTGTGGCTGGAAGCCAGGCGGTTACCATTGCATCAAAGTCGCCCCTGGAAACACCCATCCACATAGGGCCAGCATCTACGGAAGTGACGGCAACCTCTTTGCCGAGCTCATCCTCTATCAGGGCCGCAGCAACATGGGTTGAAGCATTCGCGCAATCCCACAATACATAACCCAGTTCAATCCTGTCGGTTTCCGGTGCACAGGACTGTATGTTAAACAACATTGCAGAAGCTGCAACAAAAACAGCGATCAGGGAAACAACTTTGCTAAATCTTTTTTTTACTATTTTCATTATAATTCCTCCTTGGTTTTAAATGGCCATTAATTATTAAAACACGATATTCTTCCTGATAAGATATGGTACTGATATTCAATTAAAAATAGTACCCCACATTTATATTGAACCTTAGGTTCCAGTCAAGGTCACCAATTGGTATTGGCCTGCCCTGTGCATCAAGCTGACCGGCACCCATACCCATACCGAAGTTTTCAGTTAGCCAGGGATGGTTCTTGCCCATTGCAAAATCAATGTATGTATATACAGCTCCTGCTGTCAGAAGAACTCCGGGAACCAGCATATGGCTGTCTTCAAAGTCGAACATACTTCCGTCCACCTCAAGCTGGCCATCCTTGGTTGTAAGTCCGTAATCAACATATGGCATAATATTGGACACAGGCCCCCATTCAACATCAATAGAGCGGCCTATACCTACGGTATAAATATTTGCCCGGGCTGCGACACCATCACCGTAATAAGGATCTCCATAGGCCCCCATCTGGACCCTGTCCATTATATCGCCATCATCGTTCCTGGCCCTGAAATCATGGTTTATAACCTGACCCTTGATACTCCAGTTGCCTGCTGTTGCATCCACATGTGCTGCAACTGCATGACCGTATTCAATTTCGTCAAGCACGCTGTTGTATAACCCCTGCAGCTGACCTGAGACTCCGGCTACAACACCGGGTGATAGTTCGTATGTCATTCTTACATTAAACTGGTTTAGCTCCCTTATATTAGCGGTAGCCCCGCTGAGAACCCCTTCACTGTCGGGGATAACATTGTAGGAATATGTCCCTGCACCGGGGCCGTAATAGGGCGGTGTATTGTGAGCCGGCCCGGCAGGATCCTGCTGACGGAAATATGCCGTCATCAAGTTCAGCCTGTCGCTGACATCATAGCTGAACTTAACACCCATATTATGGTCATCCTCAAGACCCACATAATATCCCGTCATAAACCACCACGAATGGGAGTTGTAGGTAAGGTTACCAAACGGCACCTGGGTCACCCCAAGCTGCATTCCAAGTGCATCTGACAACTGGTATCCCAGATAGCCGTATTTTATAAAGTGGGCATTAAAAGTCGGATAGAAACGATACTCAAAATCCAGTGATATACCGCTGTAACTGGCAGCAACATTTATTCTCCAGGTATCCCAGGTAGCATATGTGTTTGTCGTAAACGGGTCACTTTCGTATCGTTCACTAACCAGATTGTACCGAAGTGCCCCGCCAACATTCAAAAAGTCCTCATCTTCCTGTGCAAGCGCACTCTTCCAGCTACCAGCAATGATAAATAACAGTGTGAGTAAAATTGTAAATAATCTAATCTTCATAGTCTCCTTTTTTTATGTTACAAAACAGAACAAGAAAAACAGTCCGGATAATTCAGGCTTGCTGAAAAAACCGGAGTATTACTCAAAATATCCTTATAAAGATTAAAACAACATCGTGAACCGGATGCTGCCGTCAGAGGTTTACATGCATAAAGGATTTCTTTCAATTATCAGAGATCCCTGTTGCTCATAAGCCGCAAAGTTAAAAAAATAAAAGAGTCAATGCAAACACCCATTGTTAATCACTCAATAGCAGTTCAATAGCAGTGTCTATTATATTGTCCCTCTCGGGAGGAAAGTTTACATCGCCGTCAATAAGCGAGGCATGAATATGGGGGGCTACGCCATTCTCAATACTCTGACCGTCCGGGCCAAGAAACCTTGTGCTTGAAACCCTCAGCAACCATCCATTCGGGAGATCCCTGAATGCGGGCAGGCCACCTCCCCCCCCGGTTGAATCACCCACTATTGTAACATTTTCAAGCTCTCTCATGTACTGGGCAAAATATGTGGTTGCGCTGTAGCTCCGGCGGTTGGTAAGTACAACGACCCTCCCGCTGTATCTGTTATCCTCATGCGGGTTAATATAGACTCTTTCAGCACGGAAATCATTCCGGCCGGGGCCTGTCTTAACGTAATTAGTACCGGCGAATACCCTGTTTTCCGTAAATCTAGCGGCTATATCACGGCCGTATAAGGGATTGCCCCCTCCATTGTTCCTCACATCTATTATCAGGCCACGCAGCCCATTAAGGCTGTTTACCAGAAGATCCAGGTTCCCTTCACTTATTTTGTTTGCAAAACTGCCATAATAAACATATGCAATACCACCATCAAGCACTACAAACTGCAAAGGGCCAATGTACCTCTGCCTTCCTTCAAGGTAGTTCCTTTCGATGGCCGGATAGTAAAAGTTATCAGGGCTGTCGAGGTACCAATCCCAATATCTTGACCGGTCGAACGAACTATGCAGATTTACGTGTCCGTCGCGAAGTTCGTAAAGCATCTCAGCGCAAAGGTCAAAAAGCTCAACCGGATTCATATCCTGTTGCACCATAGGCCTGTACCTGCTGTGCACCTCATCCCAGTCTATCCCTTTCTCTTCAAAAAAGGAGTAGTAACGGTCAGTAAACTCCCATACCTCTTCAAAAACAGAAACAGGGTCATTGCCGGATTCGGCTTCCATGAACAACTTTTCACAGGAAGCCGTGGCCAGCAGAAGCAAGATTGAAACGGAAAGGGTTTTTACAGGATTTATCCCCGTCATAATTATCCTTTTTTAGTTTACCATGAAATAGAGCTCCAGCACCAGGCTATGACTGGTATTGTTTACGGTCAGATTATGTCTGCCGCTTATCCTGTAATAATCCCATGAATAGCCTATCCGGTAGCCATTGGGATTATACTGACCACCCAGTGATCCCCTTAGGAATATCCCTGTATTAAGGTGCGCATAGTTGCCGGGATAAAGTAAAAGGCTTTCATTCTCAAACATATTAACCCCGCCCTCGCTGTCAATCTGGTAAACAGTAGCATATTCCGGGTGGCGCAGGCTGAAACCGGCAAGGGCCGCCGACATTGACAGATCAATGTTCCAGTACCGGTTAAGTAAGTAGGGTGATAACTCCAGCCTGGCTTCAGGCTTAATTTCAGCAACAAAATCAGTAAAGAGAAATGAGTTACCCAGAGAGGGTACGATCCTGAGGTTACCAAAAGCATCGGCTCTTCCTCCCAGATAAAGACCGACATTACTCCCTGTATTCATACTATGCAGGTACATATAACCAATTCCAAAAGCCGGATTGTATATCTGTGTACCCCCATGCCCGGGTTTGGTATAATGGAAACCTATACTGGCAAAATTTATCTCACTGATGTAGCCGGGAGAAAGCACATTCCTTGAGAATGCAAGTACGGCACCAGGGCCTGAGTAATGCAGGTTAGACATTCTCTGATCGAGAAGGCGGTTAAAAGAAACTCCCTGATCTATCTTGAAAAACACAAGCCGAGCCGGCAACTCCGATATATAGGTAGCCCTGAGATAACCCCACGGTCCTGAAGAGGAGGGGCAGTCCTGCAACTCCGGCAAGGTTGCATAAGTTGCCCTGGAATTAACCATCAAAATAAGGCATGCCAAAATCAGCAACCTGTGTTTTTTCAAAAACTTCATAACACGGCAAAGTTATAGAAAATTAACACAAAAACTTGCGCTCTGACGGCATCTGGTATTCGCATTACAATATATATTAATTTTGTATTGATGGAAAAGCTTTTAGGGAAAACTCCCGGACAACTACTGGATATTGCAACCAAAAGGAACTGGCCTCCATATACCGCAAAACAGCTGGCTGAATGGTTATACAGCCATAAAGTTGAAAATGTGGAAGCTATGACCAATATACCCTTGAAAATACGCAGGGAAATTCAGGAAGATTTTATAATCGGGCGAAGTTCTCCAATAAAGGTCGAAGAGTCAACTGACGGCACAAAAAAGTACCTTTTCAGGACAAATGGATCAGGATATATTGAGTCGGCCTATATTCCCGAAGGTCAGAGGCATACCATCTGCGTATCATCGCAGGCGGGGTGCAGGATAGGGTGCAGTTTCTGCATGACCGGAAAGCAGGGCTTTCATGGCCATCTAGATGCTGCAGACATAATTAACCAGGTTTTAAGCATTGAAGAGAGCGGCCTTATTACCAATATAGTATACATGGGGATGGGTGAGCCGCTTGACAACCTGGGGCCGGTTCTCGACAGCATGGATATTCTGACCTCAGAATCGGGAATGCAGATGAGCCCGAGAAGAATAACCCTGTCAACCATAGGCATGCTGCCCGCGATTGAAAAGTTTCTTGACAAAAGCAGCTGCCGGTTGGCCGTAAGCCTTCATTCACCTTTTGCCGAAGAGAGGGCAAAGATAGTGCCTGCAGAGAGAGCCCACCCGGTAAGCCGGGTTATTGAGCTGTTGCGAGGCTATAAATTTGAAAGGCAAAGACGGGTGTCGTTCGAATACATTGTGTTTGGCGGAGTTAACCACAGTACCGGACATGCAAGGGCAATAGCACAACTGATCAAGGGGCTCCGTTGCAGGATAAATCTTATTCGCTTCCATCCGGTGCCGGGCGTTGATCTCAGTCCTCCCCGCGAAGAGGATATTTTGGAGTTCAGAGACCGTCTGGAGGAACAGGGCGTCAAAACTACCATAAGGCGATCGAGGGGTATGGACATACAGGCAGCCTGTGGCATGCTTTCAACAATAGGAATAAAATAGAAATGCCCCGGATACCGTTATCATTTACACATCAGCCGAAGGCAGAAAAACAGTAAATACTGAAAAACATCATTCAAGTATGGCAGTATTGGGAAATATAATAAAGGCAGCCCTGGAGATCACCGGAATGGTAATGCCGGACCACCCACACACAGAATCCCAGAAAAACGTACTCAGGAATATGATCGGCAAGGCATCCGAAACTGAATTCGGGAAGAAACACGGCTTCAAGGACATGCTCAGGCAGGATGATCCGTCGAAGATATTTGCCGAAAGGGTCCCCTATCATGATTACGATGCTATGCACTCAGGTTGGTGGAAAAGACAAATGGAAGAGAATCTGCCTGACATAAGCTGGCCGGGCAGGGTAAAATTTTACGCCCTGAGTGCAGGTACAACCGGAAAGGAAAGCAAGCGAATACCCGTTACAGAAGAAATGCTTGAGTCAATAAGGAGAACGAGCCTTTATCAGATACTGTCAACTGCCAACTTCGATTTCCCTGCAGAGTTTTTCCAGAAAGAGATCATGATGCTGGGAAGTACTACCAATCTTAAAAGTTCAGGACATCATCTCGAAGGAGAGATCAGCGGAATAGCCGCGGGCAATATTCCTGCATGGTTCGAACGGTTTTACCGGCCCGGCAAAAAGATCGCCTCCATCCAGGATTGGGACAAACGGGTAATGGCTATTGCAAAGGAGGCCCCTGAATGGGATATCGGGGCGATGGCAGGCATCCCCTCCTGGAATGAGCTTATGCTGAAACGGGTCTTAGAATACAACAAGGTAAATAACATTCATGAAATATGGCCCAACCTGAGAGTGTTTGTATCGGGAGGAGTTGCATTCGGCCCCTACAGGAAATCATTCGAAAAATTACTGGGTAAGCCAATTACATTCATTGACACATATCTTGCATCAGAAGGCTTCCTTGCATATCAGGCCAGGCCCGACAGCAAT
Organism: Bacteroidales bacterium; assembly: GCA_007134525.1. Classification (GTDB taxonomy): domain Bacteria; phylum Bacteroidota; class Bacteroidia; order Bacteroidales; family UBA7960; genus PUPG01. The sequence goes on from SLKR01000125.1 coordinate 13,595, forward strand.
ATGGCCATGACACTTTCAACCAACAGCGGAATTTACTTTGAGTTCATCCCTTTCAACGAAAAATATATCGACGATAGCGGCAAGGTTGTTCCCGGCGCTCCTGCACAGGGACTCGAAGAAACGGAGGAAGGCAGGGATTACATACTTATAATCTCAACCGTTGCCGGAGCCTGGAGATATATGATAGGCGATACGATAAGGATCACCGACAAGAAAAGGGCCGAGATAGTAATTACGGGGAGGACAAAGCATTTTTTGAACGTTGTGGGCTCACAGCTCTCGGTTATTCAGATGAATACAGCCATGAAGTACCTGGAAGAGGTTTTTGGGCTGAGGATACCTGAGTTCACTGTAGCTGCTGTGCGTGAGGGCGACGACTATTTGCATCACTGGTATATTGGTGCGGAAGGGATCACAGATACCGGCAGGCTTAAGTCAGAACTTGACAATAAACTCAAAGAGATCAATAAGGCATATAAAATGGCCAGAGAAAAGGCCCTAAAAGATATCCGGGTGAGCCTCACAAAACCGGAGACTTTTCATTTATGGATAGAGAAAAACAAATCAAAGGGTGGGCAGGTAAAAGTGCCCAGGGTTATGAAGGAAAATGAGTTTCGCAGGTGGAAAGAGTTTGCCGACAAGAACCCTTAAATCTCCTGACCATTTATTCTCTTAAAAATACCGCAATCATATTGATTAGCTCGGGCATTTGTTTTTTATGTTGTATTATATTATTTTTACGATATAAAAAACATGTCTTATGTCAGAACACAATTTCGCAAACAACCGTTTCCGCCGTTTCGGGCTATGGGTAAAAGGCAGTGAATGCATTGAACTGCTTCCCTTTGATATCATAACTCATATTCATCACTTTGCTGGCATGTCCAGGGTATTCAGGGGCGGTGAGCTCTTGAGGGAACTCAGGATGCCACTTTGCGGCCTCGAGAAGATAATGCCCCCTGACAGATTCTTCAGACCGCACAGGAATTTTATAATAAACAAGGATTTTATCAGCCGATACGACGAGGGCAGGGCACTGATATTATTTGACGGAGACCGCAGGATCCCCCTGTCCAGAAGAAGAAAAAAGAACTTCAGGTTATTTCTGAGCGAGAATTAAACCATATAAACCCCCACCTATGGATGATATATCTGAATTCATAAGAAAGGTTCCCGTAAAACAGGACATAGACTACATATTTCTGTTCAAGGGATATACAATAATGGTAATGAAAGACGGTGCCAACGAAGTCGTTGACATACCCCTTGGAAGAATGGAAAGACTTCTCACAGACCTCCCCTTTTTCAGGATACACCGTTCATTCCTGGTAAACCTCAGAAGAGTCAGACAGCTTGAAGTCAAAAACAACAAGCTTCTTATCAGGATGAGAGGCCATGAGTTGCCTGTTGCCCGCAGAAGGAAAAGGCAGCTGCTGGAACTTCTGGGTGCGGTAAATTAATAATCTGTCTATAAACTTGCCTGTTATGCAATAATTCAATATATTGCATATGGGAAAGTGTTGGTGTCTTTAAAAATAGAGCCGGTACTGTTTTCTGGCTTTCTGAGGATTTCCCCCTGGACTTGAATATTATACACAAGAATATAACAGGAGGGTACCATTATGAAAACTTCACACGGGTTCAGTTCTTCCAAAAGATCAAACAAATTCAGGATCCCGCTTCTTTTATCTTTACTGGTTTTCCTTGTTCTTTCACCATTAAGCAGCGGCTACCCGGCAAAACCCGGTTCATCCGACATTTACTCCGGCAATGAAAAAGCCTATATAGAAGTCGATGCCAGAGCAACAATGGGTGTAACCATATCTCTTATTGAGACCTACCTGCAGCAGGCCCTTACTTCGCTCAGGCTGATCGCTGCCTCCCCCGCAACCCGAAGCGGCATATGGCCTGAGATAAAACCGGGCCTGGAAACACTCAGGAATGCTATTCCCGGAGCAGCACTATATATTGAGCCAGATGGAGACTATTTCAGTGTTGAAAAAGGATATACTGGGCTGAACGTTGCCGACAGGAGCTATTTCGGTCCTCTATTTGCCGGCAAGGAGATACACGGATCCCTGATATACAGCCGCTCAACAGGCAAGCAATCGGTTCTGATGGCGGTGCCTGTTATTGAAAACGAAGAGGTAACAGGTGCAGTTGCCATTTCGATATTTCTTGAAGATCTTCAGAGGCTCATAGCAAATTCACTCCGGCTGCCGGAGGGCTATATCTGGTACGTACTGGACGAAAACGCAAATACTGTATTGCACCCCAGGGAGGATTTCGTATTCATGTATCCGGCAGAACAGGGCAGCCCTTCACTCAGGAGTGCTGTTGAAACAATCATAGCCAAAGAGCAGGGTGAGACCTCATACATATTTGCAGGAAGAAATACACATATACTTTTCCGCAAACTGTCTTTCAATGACTGGAGGCTGGTGTTCGGCAAAACAGGTGAAAAGGTAGATGACCAGTATATGCCTGAAGCCTATGAAATACTCCACAATATCAGCGAGAAGATAAAAGAGAACCTTGTTGAAATGGACCAATACCTTGAAAGTGCCATATCCGGGTTCGGTAATGATATTCCACCTGAACACGTTGCCAAAAATACATTCCGCAGGCTCTATGACGACAACCCCTATGTTATAAGTTCTGCACTGATAGATACGGAAGGCAGCATAATCTATATTGAACCTCATGAGTTCCACAACCTCTCCGGCAGAAATATTAGTGATCACGAGGGTTTTATGCAGATGCAACGGAAGAATGCTCCCATACTTACAAACTCCTTCCTTGCAGATGAGGGTTTTGACGCGGTCTGCCTTCAGCACCCCCTGTTTGGCGATGACGGAGAATTTATTGGCTCAGTAAGCCTTCTTTTAAGGCCAGAAATTATGGTGGAAGAAGTTGTCACCCCATATATTGCTGAAACTAATTACGAACCCTGGATTATGGAACCTGGTGGCAGGATAATTTTTGACAAGGCATTTGGCGGTACCGGCAAGCTTCTTTTTCTTGATTTTTTGTTCGAAGACCAAAAGACACTTCTGAAGCTCGGTGATGCAATTGCAGAGAACAAAAGTGGTCAGAGAGATTACGTATATTACTATCCGGGAACAAACGAGAGATCACTCAGAATGGCTATATGGGACACAATAAATATCCACGGTACTGAGTGGAGAGTAGTATTGTCATATCCCCCCTATGAAATATAAACCTGGCCTGTTTAAAAGCAACAACCGGATAATGAATTCTGTTGTATCTTTGTTCCTTTAATAGATAATGGCTGGTTTTATTAGTCCCAAATACACCCTTTCCGGAGAACTCCGTTTGAAACGACCTTTAAAGGTCTTATTTCAGTATGGCCTGCTGATCACATCTACTATCGTGCTGTTCTCATGCTCCTATTTCTTCTTGCCGGGTATCGACCTGAAAGAAGGGAGTAAATTAAGGGTTGGCGATCCCGGTCTTGACAATATGGAGTATGCGGCCCTTCTGAGTGCCGACGGCTGGCCTGCAGACACCCTGAATACAGCAGTAAGCGCAGACTTTCTGGATGATGACGAAAAAAATCTCGTTCTTGCCCATAATCTGGTAAGATACGATCCAGCAAAGTTTGCACGACTTTATGTAACTGAATATATTTCATACTTTAAGGGAAAGGAGTTTCACTATCCGGATATAGAACCCATACTTCTGACAATGGAGGGGAAGGAGCCCGCAGTTGAACTTTTTTACGAACTCTTAAGGTGGGAAGGAGCAGGTCTGCTTGTGCCATCAGAGGGTTTGTCGGAAGCCGCTGCATCTCATGCCAGATATATATGTGAACTGGGTATACGTGGACACGGCGGTCAGGGTGGAATGCGGGCACGGATAGAACGTTATGGCACCTGGGAGAGAAAGATCGCAGAAAACATTTCTTATGGCAACTTTTCAGCCCATGATGCTATTATGTATATGCTTATCGACGACCAGGTATTTGAAAGAAGCCACCGCAAGATAATAATGGATCCGGACTTTGTCTATATAGGGGTCGCCAAGGATTTACATCCGCGCTATCCTACTGGCTATACATACGTGATAAACTATGCCCGTATGTTCCGTGAATATCCGGATGACAATGAATAACAGAGAGAAAGTGATAGAATGGAAGGATCAGTTCATAAAATTTGGAAAAACTACCCTGTATATACCGGAAACGACCTTGGGGTTATTTATTCCCCCTCAAAAACCAGTGTACGCATATGGGCACCAACTGCCAGTAAAGTCAGATTTAACCTGTATGAAGAAGGCTTAACGGGCCGCCCCGCGGAGAGCTTTTACATGCAAAACGACAGGGACGGTACCTGGACACTGGTCCTTGATGGCGACCGAAAGAACCTTTATTATACTATCCAGGCCAAAATAAGTGGTAACTGGAACATAGAAGTACCTGATCCGCATGCGAAGGCGGCAGGCGTAAACGGCAAACGCGGTATGATAACCGACCTGAGGGAAACAGACCCCCCGGGCTGGGAAAATGACAGGGGACCAGTACCGGAAGCTTTTACAGACATGGTGATATGGGAGGTTCACGTGCGGGATTTCTCGATACATCCTGCATCCGGAATGAAACATAAGGGGAAGTACCTTGCATTTACAGAAAGTGGCACAGTAAGCCCGGATGGAGAATCAACCGGCATTGACCACCTTAAGGAGCTGGGTGTAACCCATGTCCATTTATTGCCGGTTTTCGATTTTGCGACGGTAGATGAAAGCAAACCGGATCAGAAGGATTACAACTGGGGATACGATCCCCTGAACTACAATCTTCCCGAGGGTTCATATTCCACAGATCCGTTCAGGGGTAATGTGCGCATAAAAGAATTCAAGGAAATGGTAATGTCGCTGCATAATAACGGTATAGGGGTTATTATGGACGTGGTATACAGTCATATGTATGAGGCTGGCTCATCCCCTTTCGAACAACTGGCTCCTCACTATTTCTTCCGCAAAAGAGCCGACGGAAGCTACTGGAATGGTTCGGGATGCGGAAACGAAACTGCCTCTGAAAGGCAAATGATGAGAAGCTTTATGTCAGAGTCACTAAAATACTGGGCAGAAGAATACCATATTGACGGATTCCGTTTTGACCTGATGGGTCTCCATGATATTGACACAATGAATCATATCAGAAAGGTTCTGGATAAGGTAAACCCGGGGATATTCATTTACGGCGAGGGCTGGACAGCTTCAGACAGCCCCCTGCCGAAATCAAAACGCGCAGTTAAGGCCAATGCAGGGAAAATGGACAGGATTGCCTTATTCAGTGATGATATACGGGACGGTATACGAGGTATCTGGTCAAACAGGGACGATAAAGGCTTTATGGGCGGGGCTGGCAATATGTCTGAAAGCGTGAAATTCGGAGTGGTTGCAGCCACATACCATACTCAAATAGACTATTCCCGAGTAATTCACTCAAATTCGCCCTGGGCTGATAGTGGCGACAGGGCAGTTTCGTATGTAAGCTGCCATGACAATCCATCCCTTTGGGATATTATTACCATGAAATGCCGATCAGGCAGCAAGGCTGAAAGACTGGACATACAAAAGCTTGCAAATGCAATTGTACTGACATCCCAGGGTGTACCCTTTTTGCATGCCGGAGAGGAGATAGCAAGGACCAAAAACGGGGAGCACAATACATATAACATGCCTGACCATATAAACCAAATCGATTGGGGCAACAAGGAAAAATTCAATGACGTTTTCAGCTTTTTCCGCGATTTGGTGAAAATGAGAAAAAACCATCCGGCCTTCAGAATGACAGACCAACGGATGATAACGGAACATCTAAAATTTATACCGGTTAAGGACGAGAGGATAATAGGCTTCAGGATATCCGGCAATGCCAACGATGACAACTGGAAGGATATACTGGTTTATTACAGTTCAAAACCGGTAAAAGCAAAAACAAAGGTACCTGCCGGAGAATGGATTGTAGTTGCAACCAAATTCGGGGTTAATGAAAACGGGGTGGATACACCGGACTATGATTATATAATTGAAAACAGTATTGAGATACCTTCACGCTCAATTCTGATACTGGTAAATGAGGAGAGCATATAATGGAAAGAGGCTGCCTTTATCTGAAGACAGCCTCTTTCGTGTGCCCTTAATCAGTTATGAAATCTCTATCTGCTTGGGAGGCTTGCGTTTGGCCTCTTCCCTCTTTGGAATAGTTATCAGCAAAATGCCGTCCTTGTGTTTAGCCTTAATTTTTTCGGCATCGACCGCCTCAGGCAGAGTAAAGGAGCGGCTAAAGGATGTATAGCTGAATTCCCTGCGCATGTACCGGCCCTCTTCCTTTTGCTCGTCCTTGAACTCCTTTTCTGACGATATGGTCAGTACATTGTTTTCAAGATCAACCTTGAAATCCTTCTTGTCCAGTCCGGGAGCTGCAACCTCAATATGGAAATCCTCATTTGTTTCCTTTACATTGACTGCCGGGGTGCTTATTCCCGGACGATCGCTGAATACGCTATCCATCCAGTCTTTGCCGAAAAATTCATCAATAAAACTTGGCACACTTTCTGAAGTTTTTCTTAACATTGGCAGCATGGCACAATCCTCCTTTTTTTATTGGTTCAACATAAGTTTATTTTTCATAAGATCTTTTCCAAACTCTGTGCCACACTCCCAGGGAGAGGGAAACAGGGTTCCTGCAGTGTCATTTTGTCGCTTAAAGATCCGATAAGCCCCAAAAACATGTCTTTTTGTCGTGTTTAATTTGCTGTCTATAATCGAAGAGTAATAATGTCCGGATAAAAAAATCATTTACTTTTGCATTGATAATGAGAAGCCAACAAATGCCTGACTGCAGTCACCAGATTCCTGAGAACATTATCAAGCCTGCTGTATCTGAAACAGCGGATAAGATCTTCAGTGCTGTTCCCGGCATGGTTTTTCACGGTATATTGAGACATGTTGAGGCCGGACGCAACATATGCCTTGAGGGCACCTGGGGGTTTGCACTGGCTTTTTACTCCTGGCTCAAAAAGCGGGTTAGCGGAAGTGTTCCGGCAACGGATTACCATTCTTCCCGCAGGCAGCTCAGCGAATTAAGACGTCTTCAGTCATCAGTATGGGTAAGGATCAGCAAAGGCAGTGTTGATCTGAAAAAAGCTCCCGAAAACCCATGGCTGAGGCAGTTTTATCCCGAAAGGGAGAAGTTCCTGATACGTCTGTCAGATCTCCTTGGGATGAACGGTTCATGGCAATGGTACAAAAAAGGTATTGAATATGCTGTTATTGACCATCCCATACATCCTTTTTACGGGGTATACTTCCCAACGCGCACAGAACACCTGACTCTCTTTGACAGCTGGCTCAGGGACAAGTCAGCAGGGTTCAAAAGGGCTTACGATATAGGTGCCGGGTGCGGTGTTCTGTCATTCATAATGAAAAGGCGGGGAATAGAAAATGTTGTGGCAACAGACATTAATCCCAATGCAGTATTCAGTATTAACTGCGATCTTTCAAGGCTTAGGGCAGAAGGAAAATCCACCGGTATAATTGCTGAAAAGACAGACCTTATGGGAGAACATCTTGCTTCAGCAAATGACCTGGTTGTATGTAATCCCCCATGGATACCTGCAAAGCCTGAAAAGACAATGGATTACGGTAGCTACTATCCTCCAGGATTTTATGACCGCCTTTTCGGTGAGTTTAAACAGAAATGTGCATACGGGGCCACTATAGCCATTATTTTCTCAGACTTTGCTTATGCGGCCGGCATAAGCAAAACCCATCCAGTTTATGAAGCAATTAAGGCCCATGACAATCACTTCTCAATACTGACCAGTGAAAAGGCAGCCATAAGCCAAAGGACTAGTAGAAAAGGAAAATCATGGATAAATGCTGTCCGGCAGAAGGAGAACCTTGAACTGTTTATTCTCAGACGAGTTTGACCCAGCTAACTTCACGGTCAAATACCAGGCCCAGCTTCTTTACAAGATTTATAGACTGGTGATTATGTGGCTCGATGTTAACAAATACAGGTTTTTTCCTTACCTGCTTCTCGACAACCAAAAAACGCAGTATGCTCTCTCCCAGGCCCTGCCCTCTGTACTTTGGCACAACATGCAGAAAGCCCAGTGAGGTGTCATCATGGGTAAGGCCCCATCCTACCAGTTCGCCATCAATCCAGATTCCTGCCGAAACGTCCTTTTTAAGCCTCTCCTTTATGTATTGCTCAGAGGTAAAGTCCTTGTATGCTGAATTGGAGTATATATAAGCAGCCATATTGACATCAAGGGATTTTGAGAGGTAATCCGGAGATTCAACTGTTTTGCCTTCCGGCAGGTAATACCTGTGGGTGGTGAGTTTCCATTCAATCTTGTGCACATTGGTCAACACAGGAAGCATCCACTCCTCAACGTTGGCAAAGTATAGTGTTTCATATTTAAATTCCTCGAGCAATGCATACAGGTCTTCAGGATTGTCTCCGCAAAGGTATGCCCACAAATAGTCGCTTGTGCCGCACACTATCACAAAATCACCATGTCTGATCCATTTCTCCACAGGGTAATTGTCAAAAAACCCACTTACAGGCAAGCTTTGCAACGGCTTTTTTCCAAGAAACCGTTTGAGTTCTGAATCCATATAAAATGATGATTGGTGCAGCAAGTGATTAATTAATACGTGCTTAAAGATAGTGACATATTTAATATAAATCAACTGTAAATTTCTTTTACTGAGTCAAGGATAATTCCGCATGCCTTCAGAACCTCACCTTCGGATATTACAAGGGGCGGTGCTATTCTCATACAATTACCCGCGAAAAGGAACCAGTCGGTAAGCAATCCCTTTTCCATACAGCTGTTTATAAGAGCTTTGCATATTTCAGGACTTTCCAGTTCAATTGCTATCATAAGGCCTTTACCCCTGACCCGAAAATGCTCATTGCCATTTAGCTGGCTGATAAATAAATCGCCCTGCAAGCGGGCATTTTCCCATAGCCTGTCTCTAACAATTACATTCATACAGGCCCTCGCAGCAGATACGCAAACTGCATTACCCCCGAAAGTGGTTATATGGCCAAGCACAGGTTCATTTGTAAGTACTGACATAACATCCCTGGGGGCAATAAAGGCACCCACAGGAAGACCGCCTCCCAGTCCTTTGGCAAGGGTAAGAATGTCAGGTCTGATGCCAAAATGTTCGAAAGCCCAAAGCTTGCCGGTCCTGCCAATGCCGGCCTGGATCTCATCGAGAACAAGGAGTGCCCCTGTTTCGTCACAACGCCTTCTGAGGGCTTTCATAAAAGCCGCTTCCGGAACTACTACGCCAGCCTCCCCCTGCACTGTTTCCGCTATTACACATGCTGTATCCTCATCTATTATATTGAGGGAGCTTATTTCACCAAACGGGAGATGACAAACATTGGGAAGCAGAGGTCTGAATGCACGTTTAAAAGGCTCATTGCCCGTAACGCTCAGTGCCCCGTGTGAGCTGCCGTGGTAGGCATTCGTAAATGCAATTATATTAGGCCTGCCGGAATATCTCTTGGCTAGCTTCAGGGCTCCTTCAACAGCCTCACTGCCAGAATTAACCAGATAGACATTGTCAAGTTCGCCGGGAAGGTTCTCTGCCAGAAGACTTGCCAGGTCAACCTGGGGCTGTTGTATAAACTCACCGTAAACCATAACGTGAAGATATCTGTCGAGCTGTTCTTTTACCGCCTCAATAACTTCAGGGTGCCGGTGCCCTAATGCACTCACCGATATTCCGCTTATCAAATCGAGATACTTTCTTCCGTTTGTATCGTACAAATACATGCCTTCAGCCCTCTCAATCTCCAGAGCAAGTGGAAAGGAAGAGGTCTGCGCCATATGACGGTAAAAAAGCTCCCGGCTATTCATAACAACAATTGATTAATATTCATACTTATCCTTCCATAAAGCCCTTAGCCTTTGCCGCATTTCATTCTCCCTTGGGTTATCTCCAGGCTGATAGAGCAGGGTACCCTTCACCTTATCCGGCATGAACTCCTGAAAGGCAAAATTGCCCGGAAAATCATGGGAATACCTGTAATCCTTGCCATATCCGGCTTCATTCATTAGTTTTGCAGGTGCATTCCTTATTGCAAGGGGTACGGGCAGATCACCGGTTTTTCTTACCAGATCCTGGGCCTTGTTTATTGCAAGATATGCCTTGTTGCTCTTTGGCGATGCCGCGAGGTAAGTAGCGCACTGGGAAAGTATGATCCTGCCCTCAGGCATTCCAATCATGTTCACTGCCTCAAAACAGCTGGCAGCAAGCAAAAGTGCATTCGGGTTCGCATTGCCAATATCTTCTGACGCAAGTATCACCAGGCGACGGGCTATGAACTTTGGATCCTCTCCTCCCTCTATCATACGTGCAAGGTAGTATACGGCAGCATTCGGATCACTCCCCCTTACCGACTTAATAAAAGCCGATATAACATCGTAGTGCATCTCGCCCGACTTATCATACAGCGCAAGATTTTGCTGAATAACAGAAAGCACCAGTTCATTTGTGATTCTTACCCCGGGGCCGGCTGAAGAACTAACTGCAAGTTCAAGGGCATTGAGCAGTTTTCTGGCATCTCCACCTGAAACCCTCAGCAGGGCCTCGGTTTCAGCAAGTTCAATATCCTTTCCGCTATCACGGCTAAGCATATCAGCACCCTTTGAAATAAGATTCCTGAGATCATCAACTTCAAGCTCCTTAAGTATATAAACCTGGCAGCGCGAAAGCAGTGGTGAGATAACTTCAAATGACGGGTTCTCAGTTGTTGCACCGATAAGTGTGAGCAAACCCTTTTCAACTGCGCCAAGCAGGCTGTCCTGCTGGGATTTGCTGAAGCGGTGTATCTCGTCAATGAACAAAATTGCATTTCCTCCAGATTCCCTTGCTTTCTGAATCACCCAACGAACATCCTTGACACCCGAACTGACTGCACTCAGGGTATAAAAGGGGCGCATAAGCCTGTTGGATATAAGTGAAGCAAGAGTAGTCTTTCCTACTCCCGGCGGGCCCCATAGAATCATTGAGGGTATGCTCCCCCCCTCTATAGCCTTTCGCAATATTGCATCCCGGCCGACCAAATGATCCTGGCCCAGGTATTCATCCAGTGTTGAGGGCCTGAGTCTTTCAGCCAATGGTACGGAGGTTCCTTTCATTTTCTAGTATTTATCCAGGTGTTCCAGTCTCTTGAGCAAAGGGGGGTGCGAGTAGTGTACAAACACATATGCCGGATGAGGCCTGAGATTGCTCAGGTGATTCACTGAAAGCTTCTTCAGTGCTTCCTTGAGCGGTTTCGCATCATAATTGTCCGCAGCATAAGCATCGGCCTCGTATTCATGCTTCCTGCTCATAATATTTCCGAGCATGCCCAACAGGAGTGAAACCGGTGAGTACAAAAGACCGAAGGCCAGAAGACCCATGTGAAAGCTTTGCTCCGATGCACCCAGTGCCATTGATAATTCCGGGAGATTAATAAACATACCAAGCAGGTATAGCATCACGCCTGTATGAATTATTGAAACCGCAATGCCTTTGAGGCTGTGTTTTTTTTTGTAGTGCCCTATCTCGTGGGCCAGGATTG
>SLKR01000013.1 GCA_007134525.1 Bacteroidales bacterium
AAGTATTGGGTGCCGGACAAAAACAGATTTTGCTGATGCTGGGGAAAGAGTTCAGCATACTTGTGCTGATCAGTTCCATCATCGCATGGCCTCTGGCCTGGTTAATTGCAGAAGACTGGCTTGATACATTCGCATACCGGCAAGACCTGAGTTATATCTACTTTGCGCTTGCTAGCTTTATCTCTCTTTTGACTGCCTGGATGACAATAACCTATCATGGCATCAAAGCTTCATCAACCGATCCGGCCCTTGCGCTCAAATATGAATAGCCGGGCACCGAAACAATTTTTGCCAGCATACACATCGATGTCGACACCTACCGCAGAGGCTCCGACAATGGGTTCCGAACCCTGGCCACCCTTCCGACACCAGGGTACTCCGATTATTTAAGATCAAATCGATCAGCATTCATCACTTTGGTCCAGGCTTTTACAAAATCCCTGACAAATTTTTGCCTGTTGTCGTCCTGGGCATAAAATTCAGCATAGGCCCGAAGTACGGAATTGGAACCCAAGACCAAATCAACCCTGGTGGCTGTCCATTTGGTTTCTCCGGTTTTTTTGTCAACAATATGGTATTCATTTTCTGAAACTGGTTTCCAGGAGTAATTCATATCCGTGAGGTTTACGAAAAAGTCATTGGTCAATATGCCTTCCTTTTCTGTAAACACACCGTGCCTGGTGCCGCCATAATTGGTGCCCAGAACGCGCATACCCCCAATCAGCAAGGTCATCTCAGGTGCTGTCAACCCCATGAGCTGGGTTCTGTCAAGTAACAACTCTTCAGGTTTGACCACATAGTCTTTCTTTACCCAGTTTCTATAACCGTCATGGATGGGCTCAAGATCAGCGAAAGACTCAGCGTCGGTCATTTCATCACTGGTATCTCCCCTTCCGGGTGAAAATGGAACCTGAATGTCAACACCTGCTGCTTTAGCGGCTGCTTCAATGGCTGCACTACCTCCCAGGACAATCAAATCGGCCATACTTACTTTTTTATCCAACCCGGACTGAAGTTCTTTAAGCCTGGCAAGTACTTTCTCCAGGCGCGCCGGTTCATTGCCTTCCCACTCTTTTTGGGGTGACAGACGTATCCTTGCACCATTGGCTCCTCCCCTGAAATCCGATCTCCTGAAGGTTCTTGCGCTATCCCAGGCAGTATTGATCAGCTCAGTGGGTGTTAAACCACAGTTTAGAAGCTTTTCCTTCAGATCCTCTATTTCAGATTCTGTCAGGGTATAGTCAACGGTGGGTACAGGATCCTGCCAGATTAAATCTTCCTCTGGCACATCCGGTCCCAGATAACGGCTTTTGGGGCCAAGGTCGCGATGAGTCAGTTTGAACCATGCCCTTGCAAACATTTCTGCAAAATATTCGGGATCTTTATTAAACCGTTCTAAGATTTTCCGGTATTCGGGATCCATCTTCATGGCCATATCTGCATCTGTCATGATGGGATTTTGCCGTACACCAGGTTTGTGTGCATCTAAAGGCTTATCTTCCTCCTTGATATTGACAGGCTCCCACTGCCAGGCGCCTGCAGGACTCTTTTTAGATTCCCATTCATAGGTCAGCAAAAGATGGAAATAGTCGTGATTCCAACGGTCAGGGCTCGTTGTCCACGCACCCTCCAACCCACTGGTCACGGTATCTTCAGCATTTCCTTTGCCTTTTGGATTCATCCATCCAAAACCCTGGTGTTCCAGGGGAGCAGCCTCAGGACTTGGCCCCAAAATTGAGGCGTCACCATTTCCATGGCATTTACCAACCGTGTGGCCACCAGCAGTCAGGGCCACCGTTTCTTCATCGTTCATGGCCATCCGCTTAAATGTCAACCGGACATCCCTGGCGGTTCTCAGCGGGTCAGGGTTACCATCCACCCCTTCAGGGTTTACGTAAATCAGCCCCATTTGAACAGCGGCCAGGGGGTTTTCCAGTGTTTCCCGATCCTGGTCATCTTCATAACGGCTTTTGGTGGGCTCAAGCCATTCTTTTTCTGCTCCCCAGTAAGTATCTTTCTCAGGATGCCAGATATCAATCCTGCCTCCTCCAAATCCAAAGGTTTTGAACCCCATGGATTCATAAGCCATGTTTCCGGCCAGGATAAACAAGTCAGCCCAGGAAACTTTATTGCCGTATTTCTTTTTTAACGGCCATAATAGTCTGCGCGCCTTGTCAAGATTGGCGTTGTCGGGCCAGCTGTTCAATGGCGCAAATCGCTGATTGCCCGTATTGCTTCCTCCCCTGCCATCTGCCGTGCGGTAAGAACCCGCAGCATGCCATGCCATTCGAATCATCAGTCCACCATAATGCCCCCAGTCAGCGGGCCACCAATCCTGACTGTCGGTCATCAATGCCTTCAGATCATTTTTCAATGCTTCCAGGTCAAGTTTTTTAAATTCTTCAGCATAATTGAAGCCAGCTTCGTTGGGATCGGTCTTTTTATCATGTTGATGCAGAATATCCAGGTTCAGTGCATTGGGCCACCAACTCATTACTGATTTATTGGCTTCTGTATTTGCACCATGCATTACCGGACATTTTCCGGAATTTACTTTTTTCATGTTGTGTTCAGTTTTGGTGAGTAGAATATCATTATGGTTAACTCTTTTGGATACAGAAATATTTGCTCAGCCAATTCAGGGCCATGCAATATCAAATATAAAGGAATTAAAATAAAAATTTATTAAAACCTGAGAGGCGCGGCAATCATTATTATGCATCAATCAGAGGTGTCACGGGCGAACAAGATAGCTTACCGCTAATGTTCCGCGCGTAGGGTTCCGTTTGAGCGCTATACTTACACCTACCTTGACCAGAGTAAAAATGATATACCTGCACTGATTCCCAAAAAGGTATTATCCGATTCTGCCGACTGCGAACGGGTTTCTCCACTCCTTATGGCATCAAAAGAATAAAACCCCTGGTCATTGGGTTCTCCATGCGGCACAAAGCCTTGATATTCGTATGTGCTGCTTCCGCCAAAGGTATAATCGATACCCGTCCAAAATTGCACATACCTTCCGGGCGCAAAACCCAATCGAAGTCCGGGTGAATAATAAAAGGATGAATGGTCAGTTTCCGGCAGCTGCAATAGGTTAAAAGCAATATCTCCATCTCCGATACGGTTATGCTGGATAATACTGTAGGCACTTTGGTTTATATTCATGTAACCGGCCCGGGCAATGGCGGAGATCATAAAACGCCTTGTCAGGTTAACGTTTAGCTGAAGACCTGCGCCACCTTGAATTCTGGTTTGGGAATAAACATCTCCTTCATGGAAACGAAGCTCTGATTGGCCATGGTCCATGGGGATGGGATCCGTAAGATCACTGGCTGACACACTGCCCGAACCCCAGCAGTATACTCCTCCATGGTCATGATATGCCCCACTGACATTGACTCCCAGGGTGATGCGGTTACGACGCATCAGTGGGAGGTACAAACTTGCATCAAAACCAGTTAAACAGGATGAGGAACCCGGCCGGTTAAAACCTTCAGATGGCCTGGCGATCACACCCCCCACTGAAATAGTTGTTCCTGATCCGCCAAAAAAGAATTCATCAAAATCCCAGTCCTCCACCGCGCCATCAGCCAGGGTATAACCACCCGGGAAAACGCCATCATCGGGATCATCAGGAACATGACCACTATTATCCAGGCAGCCTTCCACGCAGCCACTTGGAATTTCATCGATATGATGCTGAACTTTGTATTGGTTGAACACAGTTACCAACCAATTCCTGTTTGCCGTATCCAGGTTGCTTCCATCCAGGTCGTTGGTGTAACCAGTATAATTATTTGGATTTTGGGTTTGCACGTACCAGGCATTTTCATCCACTATGGTATAGCCGTTCCGGTCACAATATTCATAGGGCGGGATGTTTTGCATCCCCAGGTTCTGATAGTCGATCACAAGTGCCGGATACTGCAATAAAACAGACAATTCGGGCCATCTGGCATAGAAAGATATGGCATGTGTCTCCACATGTATTTGCCGGGTGTTCGCGTTTGCAGGAACATGAGCAGGCCGATACACCTTGATGGTGTAACCCTGAATCTTGCAAGTATATTGATTGGTAAGCTCACCAATTCCTGCACCCTCTCCTGCTCTTTCCTGAGAAAAAGCCCATAACGGAAGGATCATCAATAGCCCAATAATGAGCAGGCTTTTTGGTTTTCTGTTCATGATATGGTTGTTTGGTTTGAAAAAAAACGAAGGCTTGAAAATCAGACGCATGTTTAAATAAACATATTTATCTAACCACATGCTTAAACAATTGTTCAACCTGGTGTGGAAACGGATTTCTGTAAACATTTTGAGGTATAAAATGTTGATATACAATAGAACTATATTTACCTGCCATGGAAGCGAGTTATGTTGACTGGACAAAACAGGGGGCTAAGACCTTCCCTGGGTTATACGATCTTAGAAAAATATGGAACCCTTCCTGGTTCCAGGGGAATAACAGGGGGAAGAAGTATTTCGAGGGATGGTACATTAAAATGGTCGACAGCGACCTTACAAATGCATGGGCGGTAATTCCGGGTATTTCACTTCATGCCGAAAACAGGCATGCCTTTATACAGATCATTAATGGAAAAACAGGGCAAACGTGGTATTACAGGTATCCCCTGGATGCTTTCAGATATTCACGCAAAGGCTTCAATATAAAGATAGGTGATAATTACTTCTCCCGCGATGGTGTTGAACTGAATATCAATAAAGAAAACGACACTTTTAAAGGCAGGCTTAAATTCATTGATATACATCCGCTTTCTGCAACTCTAACTCGTCCGGGCATAATGGGCTGGTACCGCTATATGCCATTTATGGAATGCTATCACGGTGTTGTGAGCCTTAATCACGGGCTCAGAGGGAAGATGATGATGAACAATCATGATGTTGTCTTTGATAAAGGCAGGGGTTATATAGAAAAAGACTGGGGCTCCTCAATGCCTGAGTCATGGATATGGATGCAAAGCAATCACTTCGAACGCCCAAATACCTCCTTTATGCTCTCTGTTGCAAATATCCCCTGGATAGGTAAATCATTCGAGGGTTTTCTGGGCTTTCTTCTCCTGGACAATAAAATCAATGTTTTTGCAACTTATACAGGTGCGAAAATCAAAGAAATAGAAAGAAGAGACGATGGAGTTATACTTGAAATAAAAACAAAACAACATATTCTGCAGATTCAGGGCAAAAAAGATAGCGGCACACTGTCAAAAGGTGCTCTGAAGGCACCCGTATCTGCCGGAATGGATAGGGTTATTCACGAAAATCTTAATGCAGAACTTCACATAAAGCTTACCGGCCATAGCGGCAATCTGCTCTTTGAAGGAACCGGTATTCAGGCAGGTTTTGAAATCACAAAAGCAAACATAAAGCGGAACTGAACACTCGGGTACAAATATTTGCTTTTAAGATAAACATCAGAGATGAAAACTATTTTGGGTGTATTACTTATTTCCTGTGATAATTAAGGATACAATCCCTGCTGATGTGAGGGCAGACATAAAATCAAACGACCCGGGCACCTGCCTTATACGGCAGGATGAGAATGTCTGGAAAGAGCAGCTTCCACCAATGCATAACATACATAAGAACCGCTATTCGAGCCCAACCTGAATTACAAAACCCTCCTTGTACGGGAGGGTTTTGTATATAGACCAACTTACAGGAAATAATGATGCTAATCCCTGTAGCTAAAAAAGTTAGTTAGCTGTTCAGATGTTGACGGGTCCAGCTTTAAGAAATAATCCCTCCCTTTGAACACAAAATAGTTGTTGTGAGCCAAACGGTTAGCTCCAGGTAATGTTTGACAGTAGATAATATAACCGTTTCTTAATGCAAGCCCCTGCATAAATACCTCGCGACCTGTTGGCCTGTTGTCGACGTATTCCGGCAGCCGGTGATACACAACGCCGGCTTTCCTGTATCCCTCTACATCTTTGGCTTTAAATCGCACACTGCCGTCTTCATTTTTCCCGTGAATTGAAAGAAAAGGGCTGATCCTCACTTTTTCCACAATATAGACTTTGCCGTCGCTGATGATATAGTCAGGCTCAATTGCCCGGACTGTGCCTGTAGCAAAGAATACACATAACATAATGAACATTACTGTTTTCATGGCTGAAATTTTTTTAATTAGATGGTTACACATTTTTGATTTCATAAAACATGCCAGTGTGCATAACTGTAAGAAAAACAAAAGATTAAACTGCAGAGACAGAATGATGTGGGAAAGAGAAATGTTCGCAATTGAACTTGATTGTCCGGATGCGTACATATTGAAGATCACCTGGCACCGGGAAACGCCCTGGTTTAAACGAAGGATTTGTGTCTAAAAGGGTTGACTGGCCCTGCTTAAATGCCTTTACAGCAAATGGTTAAAGCCCTTCACCGGAAACAAACTTCAACCAATCATTTTGAAGTTTATTAAAGCTGAGGCCTGTTATGGTGTGAAGCAATTCTTTGTTTTTTTTGATTTTTGCTTCCTGGCTGCTTCATTAATTGTGATGTTACCATAACCAAATGCGGCAATGGCACTGGCGCCAAGAAGTTCATCGGCGTAAACCGCAAAGCATTTATTGAACATTACGGGAGGGCTGCCTATAGCTCCCACAATAAGGTGCGCGATTTCATGGAAATCTGCAAGCCTTTCATTTTCGTTGTATATCTCAACTTCATTTATACCCCGGGCGTATCCCATACCTGTATGTCCTGTGTCATATGTTTTGGTCCGGGAATCCGGGTAAAACACAAGGCGCAAGCGATGTGTAAAGGACACATCCAACAATGCGGAAAGAGTGTCTATAGCAAATTCCCGGCGTTGGATAATATGATCAAGGGAATCATTGGCGATTGACTCTTTGTGAACGTATACCTCCATGCGCCCGGTAAATAGTGCCCGTAATAGTTCTTGTTTCTTCTTTCCAGGTCCGGCCAACTGGACAGGGACGCGCTTTCGGCTTCATAAACTGAAATGAACGTACTTCCATCTTCTGTCAGCTTAAAGTATTCAGGGGATACAGGAATTTTCAGTTTTTTGATATGGTTTTCAGGCAGGACAATGCAAAATTGGGAGCCATATCCCCCATACCACAAACCAGGACGGTTCTGAAGATCCAGAGCTACTATCCTAAACTCTTGCGATCTGTTGGAAGCTTTAACTTCCAGGTAGTTCATGTTGTTCTCATAAATTAACCCGATTACGGTGAAAGTCACATTATCATTTTCCCCTCCTGCTGCAAGGTATGGTGGTTCTGCCCCAGGAGTCAAGCCAGGCATGTAAGCAGATGACATATGAATCCCTTTGATTTCATGGCGGCCGGCAATATATAGATTTTCTCTCAAAAAAGGAAAATATCGCCTGATTCAGTGTGTGTTACAGAAGAAACAAGTAGTAGCTTCAACTATTCTGCAATATTAACAAGCCATTGAACAGAGCGGCAGATATATTTGTTCTTAATAAACAGCAAACAACCGGAGACATATAATGAGAACAATATTGAGTATAATCCTGATAGCAGCCATTTCACCTATAATGTCACAGGATGCAAACCTAACAGATATGAGAGTGAACATAAAATCAAATGATCCGGGTACATACACTTTGGAGCAAGATGATAATGTATGGAAGGAACAGCTTACCCCTATGCAGTATTATGTTCTGCGTGAGGCAGGTACCGAAAGGCCCTTTGCCGGTGAGTACCATGACAGCAAAGATGCGGGGGTCTATTTTTCTGCTGCAACGGGGCAACCCCTGTTTGTTTCTGACACGAAGTTCGACAGTGGTTGCGGATGGCCCAGTTTCTTTGAGCCAATAACGCCTGATGCAGTATATTACCGCACCGATAAATCCTTTGGCATGATACGCACTGAAGTTATCGACTCGTCCAGCGGGTCACACCTGGGGCATGTTTTTGATGACGGTCCGCCCCCCACAGGACTGCGCTATTGCATGAACAGTGCAGCAATGATTTTTGTACCCAGGGGAGGTAAGATGCCGGAAGTTATCTGTAATTACATGGAAAAGCATTCAACGGATAAGGAAAAGCTCG
>SLKR01000083.1 GCA_007134525.1 Bacteroidales bacterium
ATATTTCTGTATTTCGCCGGGTTCTTTATTTTCCTGCTGATGCTAAAGGTAAATCCATGGATCGCACTTGCGGGGGCGGTGGGATTTGCATTCTCATCCTACCACTTTATCATAATTGAGGCCGGACATAACTCAAAAGCAGTTGCAATAGGCTATATGGCTCCTGTACTCGGGGCAATAATATATACATTAAGGGGACACATGTATACCGGGGGGCTGCTGTTTGCCATTTTCATGGGGCTGCAGCTCTATGCCAATCACTTTCAGATTACATATTACCTTGGTATCACCGCCGCATTTTACGGTATATTTCAGCTTATCGGGCACATCAGGGAGAAAAGCCTGCCCTACTTTATGAAAAAACTCGCTGTATTAGTTGCAGGCCTTATAATAGCCATCGGTATCAATATAGGGAATTTCTGGGGCACATATTCCTATACATCCGAAACCATGAGAGGCGGCAGTGAAATTACCCTGCGGGAAGAAACCCATGCAAGCGGGCTTGACAGGGAGTATATCACAGCCTGGAGTTATGGTATCGGCGAAACCCTTACATTCCTGATCCCAAACGCGAAGGGTGGCTCAACCATGGCACTGGGCAACAACGAAGCAGCACTCGAAAAGGTTGAACCCGCCTACAGGGGGATTATAGCCCAGGAAAACCATTACTGGGGCAATCAGCCATTTACAAGCGGTCCTGTCTATCTTGGGGCAGTGGTGATGTTCTTCTTTTTCCTTGGAATTTTTTATATAAAGGGGCCGCTGAGGAAGGGGTTGCTGGCAGCTATAGTTCTGTCAGTATTGCTTTCATGGGGCAGGAACTTCATGCCACTGACCGGATTTTTCATTGATTACTTCCCGGCTTACGACAAATTCAGGGCAGTTTCAATGACACTGGTAATAGCGGAGCTTTGTGTACCTGCAATTGCATTCTTAGGGCTTTTCCGCATTTACAAAAAGCCTGATATGCTCTCGCTTAAGGATACCTCATTTGCAACAGCCCTGGGGCTTACCGCAGGCCTTTCCCTGCTTCTTTACCTTTTGCCAAGGCTTTTCCTCTCCTTTACAAGTGACATGGAAGCACAGGGGTACGCAGACATGGCCGCACGTGAACCGGGAATGGCTGCACAGATCAATGAGTTCCTGTATAACCTGGAAAAGGCCAGGATCCACATATTCAGGGCCGATGCACTGAGGAGCTTTCTGTTTGCATCAGCTGCAGCACTTCTTACAATACTCTTTTCACTGAACAAAGTTGGAAGGCCCCTTTTTGTTGCTCTTTTGGTGCTGCTTATAACGGCAGATATGTGGCCGGTTAACCGAAGATACCTCAACAATGAACATTTTGCACCACGACGCAGGGTCGAGCGCCCATTCCCGATGAGGGAGGCAGACCAGCACATTCTGCAGGACAATGAACAATTCAGGGTACTCGACCTGAGCGAAAATACCTTCAACAGTTCCAGGGCCTCATATTACCACCACTCAATCGGGGGATATCACGGAGCCAAACTGCAGAGATATCAGGATCTCATTGACTTTCACATTATTGATGAGATGAGAGCCATTGCGGGCGCAATCGGCAGCGGATCAGAGAGTGGCAGCCTGGCCGATGTTTTGAGTGAAAGTACCGTGCTAAATATGCTTAACACCAGGTATATAATAGAAAGGGCCGACTCCAGGCCATTAAGTAACCCATATGCAATGGGGAATGCATGGTTTGTCGACAATACAGAGATTGCCGGAAGTGCGGACGAAGAACTCCTGGGTCTTAATGGCCTTGACCTGTCATCAACAGCGATAGTCGATGAAAGGTTCTCTTCCTCTATCGAACCGGCCTCTTTAGGGTCAGACAGCCAGGCAAGCATCGAGCTTGTTCAATACCAGCCGAACAGGCTGGTATATTCGTACAGTTCCGGCAGTCCCCAGCTGGCAGTATTTTCAGAAGTTTATTACCCTGACGGATGGGAGGTTTATATAAACGGTGAAGAGAAAGAACACTTCCGGGCCAATTATATACTAAGGGCAATGTTAGTACCCGAAGGTGAGTTCGACATAGAGTTTCGTTTCAGGCCCAGACCATACTATACCGGACAATACCTGGCACTTCTGTTCTCATCATTGCTTGTTGCCGGCATTCTTGCATATGCCTTCATACAGTGCAGGCGAATATTCAGGAAGAATAAAACAGTCAGCGCCGGGAGATGAAAAAAGTACTTATAATAACCTATTACTGGCCACCCGGAACCGGAGCCGGAGTGTTGCGCTGGCTCAAGCTCTCCAAGTACCTCGGTGACTCCGGCTGGGAAAGCATTGTATACACTCCGGAGAATCCGGAAGCCCAGGGGACGGATCACTCACTGGAAAAAGATATTGCAGGCAGCACAACAGTTTTAAGGCGTCCTATAAAAGAGCCATACGGCATATACAAGATGCTTACCGGACGCAGAAAGAGTGAAAGGATACAGTCCGGTTTCCTCAGCGAGGATAAAAGGGGCGGTTTCACGGAAAAGCTCTCTGTATGGATTAGGGGGAACCTTTTTATTCCCGATGCACGCCGGTTATGGGTAAGACCTTCTGTTAAATACCTTTCCGGATGGCTTGAAAAAAACCCCGTTGATGCCATAGTATCTACCGGACCTCCCCACAGCATGCACCTGATCGCGATGAAGCTGAAGGAAAGCCTTGGCATCCCATGGCTGGCCGACTTCCGTGACCCCTGGACCCAGATCGACTTCTACGACAAGCTCATGCTTGGCAAAAGGGCCGACAGTAAACACAAAGAGCTGGAGAAAAAGGTTCTTTCCAGGGCTGACAAGCTGGTTACAGTGAGTGAAAACTGTGCACGCGGACTTGAAAAGATAGGAGGGCGTACCACAGAGATCGTCACCAACGGCTTTGATCCGGAAGACTTCAGGGATCTGCCGGGCACCGACTACGGCAGGTTTATTATAATGCACCTGGGATCCATGAATGCAGACCGCAACCCCGCTGTCCTGTTCAGGGTTTTGTCGGATCTGGTTAAAGAAAACAGTTTTTTCAGGGATAACCTTCGAATTGTCTTCACCGGGAAAACAGACTTCACTGTAAAGGAAAGTGCAGTTAAATACGGGCTTTCTGATTATGTGCGTTTCGATCCGCCTCTCCCCTACAGGGAAGCACTCAGAAAGGCCGCAAGGTCGGCCGTTTTACTGCTCCCGCTGAACAATACTAAAAATGTAAAGGGTATCACAACCGGAAAACTCTTCGACTACATCGCGCTGAAAAGGCCAGTACTGTGTATAGGGCCACCAGACGGGGATGCAGCCAGGATAATTGGAAAAACCAACAGCGGGCTCACAGCCGGCTTTGAGGATTATGAAGTATGCAGGGAAATCCTTCTGAAGTTCTCTGAAAACTTTAAAAAAAGGAAGACCTGGCCCGTAAATGAGGATATGCTTGCCCAGTATGACAGAAGAGCATTGAGTACAAGAATTGCCGGCCTGCTTAATCAGATTAGCAGAAGTTGACAGAAGGTTAAAACGGGAAAAATACTGGTATCAGGAAAGTGGCAAGTATCCAGAATATTAAATTGAGCGGAGCTCCGACCCTAAGAAAGTCCTTAAAGCTGTAAGCACCAACCCCATATATCATAGTATTGGTTTGATAACCAACAGGTGTCATAAAACTTGATGAAGCAGCAAACGTTATTGCCATCAATAAGGGCCGGGCATCAACACCCATCTCAACCGAAGCCGCTATGGCAATCGGTGTAAGAAGAACGGCACTGGCATTATTGCTCATGGATTCTGTAAGCAGCGAGGTTATCAGATAGAGACCTGAAATTATTGCAACCGGGCCCAGAGAACCCACCAGCATGATCATAGACTTACTTATTAGTGCTGCAGCACCCGATACATCAAGAGCAACACCGAGGCTCAGAGCGCCCGCAAGCAGGAAGATAACCTTCCAGTCTATCGCATTGTACGCCTCTTCCATAGTGATGCAGCGGGTAAGAACAAGGAACATGGAGCCGGTAATAGCGGCCATCATAATTGGCATGATCTCAAGGGATGCAAGCAGAACCACTACGGCAATGGTAAGTACAACCGTCAGCATTTTATCTGTGCGATACTCAGGAATATCAACCTCATTTACAATAAGGAATGTATTCCTGCCCTGAAGTTCAAGCTGCTGAAGGTTTACAAGATGAGCCTTGTCAACCTCAATAAGCAGTGTGTCTCCTGCCCTTAGTTCTGTGTTGGCAACCTTGTCGCGCATAAGCTCTCCCCTGTGGCGTATTGCCAGTACGGTTGCTCCGAATTTCTGTCTGAAACCTATCTGTTTTACACTTTTGCCCTCAAACGGGCTGTTGGGTGCAACAACCGCCTCCACAAGCACTACATTTTCATTATTCTGGTTATAATTATCACCCTCTATCTCCCTGAACTTTGCATCACTCTTTAAGATAATACCTTCCCTATCCTTTAGGGTCTTTATCTTTTGTACATCGCATCTGACCTTGAGTATATCGCTCTCTTCCAGACGCATTTCACCCGATGGGTTAATAAATACATCACCCTTTCTCTTTACCTCCAGTATATCGATATCCAGCTTCTTAACCAGAGGCGAGTTTTTTATCGTCTTGCCCACGGATGAAGCATTTGCAAGAAGTATTATCTCGGTGAGGTAATCACCCATGCCGAACTTCTTTATAAGTCCATTTTCCCCACCCCTGTCAGGAATCAGGTGGATGCCTATGGTCATCATATATACAAGCCCTACCCCAAAGAATACCAGTCCCATCCTGCTCATTTCGAACATGGAGAATGGCTCCAGGTCGTATTCGGTTGCTACACCGCTTACAAGTATATTCGTTGAAGTACCTATCAAAGTGCAAACGCCTCCGAACATCGAAGCAAAAGAAAGTGGCATTAACATCTTGGCCAGGCTTAATTTTGATTGTGCAGCAGCCCCGACCATAATTGGTATGAATATCGCAACAACAGGAGTATTGTTTATAAATGCTGAGATAACCCCGACAGTTATCATAGTTACCAGTATCCCTACCCAGAAATTGTACTTAAAGAGCTGGGCGATCCTGTTCCCTATGCTTACCACAGCCCCAGACTTGAAGAGGGCGGCACTTAGCACAAACATGAACGCCACTGTTATTGTAGCTGTATTGCTGAACCCCGACACTCCCTGTACCGGAGTCAGCACACCGCTTATAACAAGTACCGACATGGCTACAATTGCCACCACGTCAACAGGATATCGTTCGGTGGCAAACATTACAACTGCCCCTGCCAGCACTACCAGAACAATACCTATCTCAAGTGTCATGTAATTATCCTATCCCTGTTTGAGTAAGAATAACTAAAAATACAAACTTATTGACAAAAAACGGTAATTAGAGCTTGCAGAAAAGATTTTTTAAATGCAACTGCGTGTAAAATGCTATTGTTGCTCAAGCTGCAAATAGTGAAGGAAATGTGAATTTGAAAGATTCTTTATAAGGAAGTAGGTTCGGTAATATCTGCCATTTTTAGTAAAAAGCCTGCCTATAACAAATACTGAGCCGTCCTGTGAGTAACCGTGATATATTATTATAAATGAAGAAGGTTTATCCCGGGAAAAAAAGTCTCTGATGATTATCTCCGACTGTGACTTGCTGAAAGTTCCCTCGGCACGCGGCATTGAAAGTTCAACATTGGTACCGAAAAAACTTGCAATACCCTTGGCATTTCCGTCCTCAAACGCCTTCACAATGTCACTGACCATACGGTCTGCCTCCTGGGCCCGCAAACCGGGGCCGGTATGTGAAAAGAGAAGGAGCGCAAACAGAATGCACAAAAAATACCTGCAGGACATTATCGCCAGGAATAATTAGTAAAATAACAAAGCCTAACCTTAATTAACATCAAAAATCAATCCAAATTAAACCGCATTTTTTAAAATCGTTTAAATTTGCAGAGCCTGAATTAACTCACCTAAATGCCCGGAATGAAAATACAGCTGCTTCTGATAGGAAAAACCGACAAGGCTTATATTGAAGAGGGTATAAATGAATACCTTGGCAGGTTAAGGCACTATGCCGATACGGAGATCATAATTGCACCTGTCAAAAAGCAATGGAGTAAACTTCCAGTACAGGAAAGAAAGGAGAAGGAAGCAGAAGTGATCCTTAAGCATATAATGCAGTCTGACCGGTGTATCCTATTGGACGAAAAGGGTAAATCGCTTAACTCCGGAGGATTTGCAAACCTACTCGGGCAAATTATGAGCGGTCCCTATAAAAAATTGCTTTTTGTAGTAGGCGGACCCTGGGGCTTCAGCCCTGAGGTGTACAGAAAGGCTCATATGAAGCTGTCGCTCTCAGCCATGACCTTCTCCCACCAGGTAATAAGGATCATTTTCCTTGAGCAGCTTTACAGGGCAATGACAATTATCAGGGGAGAGCCTTACCATAACCAATAGGAGAGGGTAAATCAATCTTCCCGGGCCATCGACAGGGAAGCAATCGTACCGTCTGCCACTGCAGTTGTTATCTGCCTTACCTTCTTGCTAACAACATCACCTGCAGCATATACACCGGGAATGCTGGTTCGCATCTCTTCATCAACCCTGATATATCCCCATTCATCTTTTTCCAGGGGCTCAACTATCAGGTCAAGGTTGGGTTTCATGCCAACAAAAACGAATACGCCATCAGCAGTTATCTCTTTTATTTGACCGGTTGAAAGATCTTCGGCCTTTACAACCATCTTGTCATTCCTTTTTTCAAAGCCCCTGGGCTCGTGCGAGTAAAGAATATTTATCTTGGGATCAGCCATCGCCTTTTCCTGTGCGGCTTTATTGGCAGTAAGTTGGGGGAGCTGCTGAACCATGGTTATCCCGGAGGCAAATTTTGAGATAAGCTCCGATTCCTCTACAGCGGTATTTCCCCCGCCTATAATCACCACCTGTTTGTCATGATAATATTTCGCATCACAGGTGGCGCAGTAGGATATTCCCTTTCCATAATACTCTTTCTCTCCTTCAATACCTAGATAACGCGGAGAGGCACCTGTGCTTATAAGTATTTTGTTTGCACGTATGGTTTCATGACCATCAACAACAACCTCCTTTTTTCTGAGGTCAACCCTGTTTATGTCAACTGCCACCCTCATCCTGGCACCGGCTTCCTTTGCCTGCTCAGACATATAATGGGCAAGCATGAAACCCGGCTGGGGTTTTACAAAACCCGGGTAATTGCTTACCATATGAGTTGTAGATACCTGCCCGCCCGGAAGGGCCGGATCGACCAGAAGGGTATCTATCCTGGCCTGTGCAAGGTATATGGCAGCAGCAAGTCCACCAGGTCCGGCACCCAGTATCAGCGCATCAGTTTCTGTGGTTTTCGGTTTGATCCCTGAATGTATCTTGCTCACTCTGTCCTGAGGCAACAAGGCATCAAGATTTCTCATGATATCCGATCTCTTTATGCCTCCGGTAAGCACTTCGCCTGTTTGCTTTCCTTTTTTAAAGAACAGGACTGTCGGGGAAGAGCTTACCCCAAGCTCTCCGGCCAGCTCCCGGTTCTCCTGCCTGAATATTTTCAAAAACCTTACATCTTCCCCGTAAAGCTTGTCGAGTGACTCAAATTTTGGTGCGAGCGCCTCGCAGGGAGGGCATTCGGTCGAATAGAAATCCAGGACTACATTTTCATTTGTCTGCAGCTCCTTTTTAAAGGAGCCCTGTGTTATTTCAATCATATATATTTCTATCTTTATATGTTTATTGGTCAAGGATAACAAAATCCCTGCCAGGATGCAAAATATGACATTCTGTCAATTTCCGCGATAATTTCATAAATTTATAATAAAGTTTTAAAAAAAAGCATAATTATGATAAGAAAGGTATTGGTGGCCAACCGCGGAGAAATTGCGGTACGTATTGTCCGTTCCTGCCGCGAAATGGACATCCTTACAGTAGCTGTATACTCTGATGCAGACCGCAAGGCATTGCATGTGCTGTATGCAGATGAGGCATTTCACATAGGTCCCTCTCCTTCTGTAGATTCTTACCTGAACATCGACAATATAATGAGGGCTGCCCGGCTAAGCGGTGCAGATGCAATTCACCCGGGCTACGGATTTCTTTCTGAGAACCCTGAATTCCCCTCCCGCTGCCAGAAGGAGGGGATTATTTTCATTGGCCCCCCTCCCACTGCAATATCAACGATGGGCGACAAGATAACAGCACGCAGAACAATGATCAATGCAGGGGTGCCCGTGGTTCCAGGAGCAGAAGGCAAAATAACTTCAGAGGCAGAGGCATTTGAGGTAATAAATCAGATTGGCCTTCCTGTAATGATAAAGGCATCAGCCGGAGGAGGCGGCAAGGGGATGCGCCTTGTATCCAAAGAGGGGGAAATAAAATCCGCACTCAGGTCAGCAAGCTCCGAAGCCAGGACAGCATTCGGCGACGATTCGGTATTTATTGAAAAGTACATTGAATCTCCCCATCATATCGAGTTCCAGATACTTGCCGACAGCCACGGTAACGTGATCCAGCTATTTGAAAGGGAGTGTTCCATTCAGAGAAGGCACCAGAAGATAATTGAGGAAACCCCCTCGCCTTTCCTTAGCAGCGAAAGGAGGATACAGATGGGTGAAGCTGCGGTAGCAGCAGCAAGGGCAGTTGACTATCAGGGGGCAGGCACTGTGGAGTTCATTGTTGACAAAGACCAGAACTACTACTTTCTGGAGATGAACACCAGGCTGCAGGTAGAGCACCCGATTACGGAGAGGGTGGTCGGGGTTGACCTGGTAAAGGAACAGATCAATATTGCCAACGGAAATGCCCTGCAGCTGAAACAGGAAGATTTGAAACAACACGGGCATGCAATAGAGTGCAGGGTATATGCAGAGGATCCCGCGAACAACTTCATGCCTGCACCAGGCTTGGTAACCCATATAGACATTCCCTATGGAGTCGGTGTAAGGGTTGACGGCTCAATTTACGAGGGTTTTGAGATACCCCTTTACTACGACCCCCTGATAGCCAAGCTTATAGTCTGGGGCAAGGACAGGCAGGATGCCCTTGAAAGAAGCAGGAGGGCACTCCGTGAGTTCAAGATTGCAGGGGTCAAGAATAATCTGCTGTTCCTGGAGCGCATACTCCTGTCGGAGGGTTTTGCCGGGGGAGATTATACCACTCACTACATTGAGGAAAACCGCGATTTTCTGATGCAGGAAGACCGCTGCGAGGACCATTGCGAGGATATAGTCATCATTACAGCCTTTATGGAATACCTGCAGAAAGTTAAAAAAGCCAGCCCTAAAGAGATGACCGCGATAAAGAACAATTGGAAGGATTACAGCAGGGTAAGAAGCGTACTGAAACTGTAAAAACAAATCAGATGTCATACGAAGTAAAGCTTAATGACCGCTTAGCACGTGTTGAGGTGCTGAACCAGGATGGTGATAAACTGCTGGTCTCAGTTGACGGAATTGAGTACGATCTCGATTTCGTTAAGATTGGAAAGGGCAGCTATTCAGTACTCCATAAAAACAGGTCGTATAACGTAGAGCTGATCCCAAGGAACGGGGTCAAAAAGTATCAGGTACATACCCTTAAGAACAGCTTTGAAGTGGAGATAATTGATTCAGAGGCAAAATACCTTGCCAGCCGCAAAAAGGAACATGAAGCCGATGACGAGGCAATAATCTGTTCCCCTATTCCAGGAAAGGTTGTAAGCCTTCTGGTAAGTGAAGGAGAAGTGGTTGAGGCGGGGCAAAGCCTGGTAATAATATCTGCCATGAAAATGGAGAGCGAGTTCAAGGCTCCCAAAAAAGGCAAGGTGATATCGGTAAAGGTAACTGAAGGGCAGACTGTCGAATCAAGGCAGGAGCTGGTACTGCTTGAATATTCCTGAAAGATTTTAAAAAAAAGATCCAACAATAATGGCAAAAACAAAAAACGACAAATACAGGGAACTTGACAGGCTCAACCAGGAGGCCGAGCTTGGAGGCGGGAAAGAAAGGATAGCCAAAATCCATGAATCCGGCAGGAAAACTGCACGCGAGCGCATTGCCGACCTGCTCGACCCGGATACTTTTGTTGAGATAGACAAGCTTGTGGTACACCGGAGCCACGATTTCGGGATGGAAAAACAAAGGATCCCGGGAGACGGAATGGTCACAGGGTACGGAAAAATAGACGGCAGGCTGGTGTATGTATATGCCCAGGATTTTTCGGTTTTCGGGGGTTCATTAAGCCGGGCCAATGCCGACAAGATTGTTAAGGTTCAGGAACTCTCCCTGAAAATGGGAGCACCGCTTATAGGGCTCAACGACAGTGGGGGTGCACGCATCCAGGAGGGAGTCGAAAGCCTTGCCGGCTATGCCGACATTTTCTTGCGCAACGTAAGGGCCTCAGGAGTGGTCCCCCAGATATCTGCAATTCTTGGTCCCTGTGCTGGGGGTGCGGTCTATTCTCCCGCACTGACAGACTTTATCTTCATGACAAAGCAGACCAGCTATATGTTCGTTACCGGCCCGGATGTGATAAGGGCCGTTACCCACGAGGAGGTTACCAAGAACGAACTGGGAGGGGCGACCACACACAATAGTAAAAGCGGTGTTGCACATTTCCGTGCTGACGACGACAGCCAGGCAATGATGATGATACGTGAGCTTTTCGGGTTCCTGCCTTCAAACAATATGGAAGATCCTCCGGTTAAGCCATGCACAGATTCAGCCCACCGCAGCGACAACAAACTGAGTGATCTTGTACCCGACAACCCCAACAAGGCATATGATATAAAGGAGATAATTGTGAGCGTGGCCGATGATCACAATTTCCTTGAAGTACAGCAGTTCTATGCACCTAACATTGTAATAGGGTTCGGCCGCCTGAACGGTAAACCGGTAGGCTTTGTAGCAAACCAGCCTGCTGCAATGGCAGGTGTGCTTGATATCGACGCCTCATTAAAAGCAGCACGTTTTGTAAGGTTCTGTGATGCATTCAATATACCCCTGATAACATTTGCCGACGTACCGGGATTCCTCCCGGGGAGCGACCAGGAGTTCGGGGGTATAATAAAGCACGGGGCAAAGCTTATTTATGCATATGCGGAGGCTACTGTTCCTAAAATTACTGTTATTACAAGAAAAGCCTATGGTGGTGCATACTGTGTGATGTCGAGCAAGCATCTGGGGGGTGACATTAATTATGCATACCCTACGGCGGAAATCGCTGTTATGGGCCCGGAAGGTGCCGTAAATATTCTATATCGCAATAAGCTGAATGAACAGCAGAGGCAAATGGCAATCGAAGATTACAGGACTAGGTTCTGCAACCCCTACAAGGCAGCAGGCCTGGGTTACATCGACGAGGTGATTCAGCCCGCCAATACCAGGCTTAAGCTGATACAGGCCCTTGAAATGACCGAGAACAAAAGGGATATAACACCAGCCAAGAAGCACGGAAATTTACCGCTTTAAAAAAATTATTATATTTGCCATCCCTGCGAAAACACACGGGGCGTTAGCTCAGTTGGTTCAGAGCGCATGCTTGACAGGCATGAGGTCGCTGGTTCGATTCCAGCA
Source organism: Bacteroidales bacterium (assembly GCA_007134525.1). Taxonomy (GTDB): domain Bacteria; phylum Bacteroidota; class Bacteroidia; order Bacteroidales; family UBA7960; genus PUPG01. The sequence continues at coordinate 11,577 of SLKR01000083.1, forward strand.
CGTCCCACAAAATAAAAGGCAGTTACACAGATAAAAGTGTAGCTGCTTTTTTATTTGCATACAACCTCTGTTTTTCTCCTCCCTGATTAAAGCCACTTTTAACTCTTATTAAGCATACCAAATACATATAGTAAATCTGTTAAGGGCACTACAGTTAAAGTGTAAACGGTAAGTTACTGTACTAATTTGGTTCAACAAATATTGTCCAGCGAATTAGGGGGTTAAGACACTATTTGTGGGGAGGTGTTTGCCAATGTCGACACTGGTAACCTGAGGTTAGATTTAATAAGTTTGTCCGTAGCGACCTTATTACCTATCTTTATACTTATTACCAGTCAAGTTCCTTCTTCAGCAAATAAGGGGGGGGTATAAGCTCAGATCTTCGGTGTATTGTTTAAATGACCCGGTCCTTTCAGCATTTGACTTACTAATTGTATTATTTAAAACCCACACAACATGAATGAACAGGAAATCATTTTCCGCCGCAATATGGAACGGCTGAGAAAAAACTTTAAAAAGATAATAATAGGGGTAATTGTAATTATAGCAGCTCTTACCTCTGTAAAGACCATCGGGCCCGAAGAGGAAGGGGTGGTACTGTTTCTGGGCAAGTATAACCGCAGCATGCCACCGGGGCTGACTTTTATTGTTCCTTTCGGCCTTGAAAAAATGTACAAAATACCGGTACAGAGACAGCTGAAGCAGGAGTTCGGCTTCAGGACAGTGGATGCTGGGGTACGCACATCCTATGCAAAAGACGCTTACCGTGATGAATCCCTTATGCTTACAGGCGACCTCAACCTCGGAGATGTTGAATGGGTGGTACAATACCGCATTGTAAACTCATACAACTACCTTTTCAGGGTAAGGGAGGCCGAAGACGCCCTGCACGACATGTCTGAGGCTGCAATGAGAAAGATAGTAGGAGACAGGACCGTCAACGAGGTGCTCACTGTCGGAAGACAGGAGGTGGCATCCAGTGTAGAAGTGCTGCTGCAGAGAATGTGCAATGAGTATGAGAACGGTATCAGAATAGACCAGGTAGTATTGCAGGATGTCAACCCCCCGGATCCGGTCAAGCCCTCATTCAATGCAGTAAACGAAGCACAGCAGGAGAGGGAGACACTTATCAACCGTGCAGAATCTGAATACAACCGGGTAATACCACGTGCAAGGGGCGAAGCCCAGGAAACAATCCAGCTTGCAGAGGCCTATGCCCTGAACCGGGTAAACAGGGCAGAAGGTGAGGCAGAAAGATTCAACTCAGTTTACACTCAATATATAAGGGCTCCCGAAGTTACTAAAAAACGCCTCTATCTTGAGACCATGGAGCGCATTCTGCCAAACCTCGGAAACAAGGTCATTATCGATGAAGACGGCACAAATGTGCTTCCCCTTCTTAATATTGACGGAATCAGACAAAGCCTGCAGGCAGAATAAACCAGCTATAAAAAAGAAAACATAAAATATCTTTCATTATGAAGACCAAACATATAACACTGTTAATATCAGCCGTAGTAATTGTAATACTTGCCCTTAGCAGTGTATTCATCCTCGATGAAACACAGCAGGCGATAGTAACACAGTTCGGCAAACCCGTCGGAGGACCACGAACAGAACCCGGACTGCAGTTCAAGACCCCCATTATACACAAGGTGCAATATTTTGATAAACGCTACCTGAAATGGGACGGTGACCCAAACCAGGTTCCGACACAGGACAAGAAGTTCATCCACGTTGATACCTATGCCCGCTGGCAGATCACAGACCCCCTGCAGTTCTTCATTCGCCTCAGGGATGAGCGGTCAGGACAGTCCCGCCTGGATGACATACTCGACGGGGAGACACGCAATGCCGTAGCAAGCCATGAGCTTCTGGATCTGGTGCGGTCAACCAACCGCACGCCAGAGGTATATGAAGACTACCTTGAGGATATAGAAGTGCTTGAAGACATTACAGTAGGAAGAGAGGAGATCGAAGCGATAGTACTCGAAAGGGCAAATGAACGTACCGCCGATCTTGGCATAGTTATACTTGATTTTCGCTTCAAGCGTATGAACTATGTAACAGAGGTAAGGGAAAGGGTATACGACCGCATGATAAGTGAGCGCAACAGGATAGCAGACCAGTTCCGGTCAGAGGGAGAGGGTGAAGCCAGAAAAATAGAGGGTGACAAGGAACGTGACCTTGCGCAGATACAGTCAGAGGCCATACGCGAGGCAGAGATAATTCGCGGAAGGGCCGATGCCAGGGCAACTGAAGTCTACGCCTCCGCTTATAACAGGAATAATGCATCAAGGGAACTCTACAGTTTTCTAAGATCGCTTGAAGCACTCGAGAAATCGCTTGATAGCAACACCAGCGTTATATTAACTACTGATAATGAGTTGTTCAGGCTTATGAAGGAGGTTTTTTAACTGCTAACTATACTCCTTTTACATTTGGTAATAGTAGCTGTCCGATACCGGGCACCAAATGTCCTTTATAGGACACTTATATTGTCAGGTCATGGCCGGCATATCGCTGTATATTGCTGATAATCCGGCATAAGGGGATATGGCCTGAATTTTGATATGACCTGGGCATAAATGTATTCTCCTATGAAGTTCTTCAATACTCTCAAAATTGGCCTGCGAAACCTGTTGCGGGAACGATTCTATACTTTTTTGAATATCCTTGGATTTGCCTGTGGTATCACGGTGTTTGCCTTTGTAAGCATCTATGTGATCGACCAGTATCTTTACGATCGCGTCCACGAAGATGCGGATAGGATTTACCGCCTGGAAGCATACGCAGAGGCCGGGGACTGGGCACTTACCGGAACCATGCAGGGGCCTTACCTGAAGGATAATTATCCGGAGGTGGAAGAAATGCTGCGTGTTAACTCATATATGTTCAGCCAGTCGGATGTAATGGTGGGTGATGAACCCTTTCATATTCCTGATATCATAATTGCGGATACCACTTTTTTTGATTTTTTCAGGACGGAGTTTATCCGCGGGAACCCCCGGTTTGCACTCACAGATAAGTACTCTTTGGTGATCACCCGCAGGCAGGCGGAAAATATGTTCGGCCACACCGATGTAGTAGGCCAGACAGTGAACATGATGGGGCAACTGCCACTGAAGATTACCGGGGTGATCGAAAACCCCACCCACACCCACCTGCCTTTTGAAGCGGTTGCACCGATAGTGCTTTGGGAGGATTTTAGCAATGATGAGGATGTTCTGAATTCGTTCGGACAGTGGAACAATTTCACTTTCCTGCGACTTCAGCCCGGGGTCAACATCAAAGAACTGGAGGAAAAAATTAACGAGAGGTTCAAACAGCTTCTTTTTGATATGATAGGGGGTGAGATGCAGCTTGATTATTACCTGCGGCCCCTGACAGATATCTATTTTGCCAATGAGGTGACCTTCCAGCCGTCAGTGAACCTGGGCAACCGCCGTACAGTGAATGCATTTGCCCTTATTGCTGTATTTGTACTGGGCATTGCGGTTATCAACTTTGTGAACCTTTCAACTGCCCGTGCCTTTAACCGTTCCAAAGAAGTCGGGATTAAAAAACTGCTTGGAGGGACAAGGCCGCAACTGATTTTCCAGTTTCTGGCGGAATCGGTGCTGACCACCGCAATTGCCGTATTGCTGTCACTGGCATTGCTGGAATTTTTGTTCCCTAGCTTCAGGGACCTTACCGGCACGAATCTGCACCTGATGGACCTTGGCCTGCCCCTGGCGGTTCTGGTCATCGTTCTGGGAGTATTGTTGGTTGGCTTTTTGTCGGGGATTTACCCTTCGTTCTACCTGACATCTTTTCAGCCTGCAGCCGTGCTCAAGGGGCAGAAAATTCCCGGGAAGGGGGGTTCCTTGTTCAGGAAGCTGCTGATCGTTTTCCAGTTTGGGGTTTCAGTGGCCCTGGTATCAGGCACCATAATTGTTTTCCAGCAGATTGCCCACATGAAAAACCAACCACTTGGATTTGAGGCTGGCAATGTGGTTTTCTTTGATTTCGACCCCTCTGACAGAAAGGAGGCTTTCAGGGAGGCTGCCAGGGAGCATCCCGATGTACTTGAGGTGAGCTTTTCCAATGCAGTACCGGGCGGGGTTCAGTGGCAGGATGGAGTTGAGGTTAACGGGGTCCGCAAACAGGTAAACTTTTTGCCGGTTCACGCCAATTTCCTTTCCATGCTGGGAATAGAGCCCATTGCAGGTCGTCATTTTGACCCCGATATTCGGTCAGAGCACCGGGAAGTGGCAATAATCAATGAATACGCTGTCAATTACCTGGAGCTGGAGGGAAGTTATGATGAAGTGATCGGAAAGGAGGTAAAAGACATTAAAATAGTAGGGATTGTGCCCGACTTTTATTTCAACTCTCCGCATCAGGCCCTGGGGCCGCTGGTAGTTTACTGGGATGAATTTACTTCATTCAAAGCCTCGGTGAAGATAAGCGGACACAATACCCCGGAAGTGATGAACCATCTTGAGGCCTTAAACAGGGAGTTTATGCCGCACCGTACTTTCAGGGCAGAGTTTTTGGACACCTTTTTTAACCGGCATTATGCTGATGATGAAAGATTTGGCACCATTGTGCTTCTATTTGCGGTGTTTGCCCTGTTGATAGCCTGCCTGGGCTTGTTTGGCCTGGCCTCTTATATGGTTGGTCAGCGTACCAGGGAGGTTTCCATCCGTAAGGTTATGGGGGCTGCCTCCTTACGGATTTATGCATTACTGCTGAAAGATTTTCTGTTGTTGGTTGCCATTGGATTTATCCTGGCTGTACCGGTTGTATGGTTTTTTATGGGCAAATGGCTGGGTACTTTTCCATATGCGATCCAAATCAGCATCACCCCGTTTCTACTGGGGGGCTTGTTTGCCATGGTTATCACCATTCTTACTGTAAGTTACCATGCATTAAGGCTTTCTAAGACCAATCCCGCAGAAGCGCTGAAATACGAATAAGAAGGAAAAAATTTGTATCTTTATTAGTCAGTACCAAATTAATTAAATCTCTATATCATGAAATTTGTAAAAGCATTGTTCGGACTTACCGCCGCAGCAGGGGTTGGTGCACTGGTAGGTGTTTTATTCGCACCAAAAAAAGGCTCTGAAACAAGGAAAGACCTGGCCAAAAAGCAGAAGGAGTATGAAAAGACACTGAAAAAAGAATACAATAAGTCAATTGACCAGGTGGCTGATGGTATCAAAAATGCAGACAAGAAAGTGTCTGAAGCCGCCGATAACCTTAAGGATCAGATCAGCGACAAGAAAATCTGATACCCCCGCGGTCATTTTATTCTGCCAGCTCAACTGTTACCTGGTGTGTACTGCTGCTGATGTCAAGTATGGCTTCCAGCTCTCTTTCGCCTGTCCTTCTTGTAACTACCGGAGCTCCGTCACACAAAACCCTGACCTGCTGTCCGGGAAGCGTAAAGAAGCGCATTATGGTCTGATGACTGTCGTCTGAGCGGTTCTCAAGGCTGAAGCTTATACTGTTCAGACTCCGGTCGACAAAAATATCAGCGTCCCTTACAAAGCCATCACGGTTGAGTTCGACCGTGAATCTGTTATCCTTTGTGGCGATGGCGAACCTGTTCCTTACCCCGTCTCTGGGGTTAATTAAAAACCCGTTGCTGATCTCATGAATTTCACCCCCAAGGGCTATCCACCCAAAAACAGGATCATCCGTAAGTACCGTCTGTGCCATTCTGAATGTTGCACACATACCCAGATCGGCCTCACCACAATAGAACCATGCACCCCGGTCAACCTGCTTCCTTATCCACGCCCTGCCGTGTTTTGACTCCATAAAGGCCCAGCCCAGGGCTCCGTCATTATGCTCTCCCGGAGCCCAGAAACCGTAATCCGATCCGGGAGTTCCCGTATTCATAAGAGACCAGGAACTGAGGTAGGACGCATAGCCAAGCTGCAGCCAGTCATAGGGCAACTCTGAAAAATTGATTCCGTAATCAAGTATAGACCAACCACCCATCCTTGCCATATAACTGAGGCAGTGGGTGTTGGAGCTGCGCGTGAAATCACTGCCCAAAAGGAAGTATTTCGGGGTAAGCCAGCCCCTTACAGCCAACCCGGCATAATGCTGCCTGTCCATGAACTCCCTTGAGTCCTCCCTGCGCACTTCATCATAAGAATGCCACTGCTCCGTGCTTTTGTTAAACCAGAGGTTTGTACCGGGCTCTATATCATTCAGCGTACCGTATCTGGCAAGAGCATATGACGATTCAAAGGCGGTCCTGTCAAACGCATATTCAGAACGGTACGGATAGGGGTCATCATATACAAAATACAATACCTTCTTTTCCCATTCGGCCCTAAGCCAGTCGGCATCATCCTGCCTTCCCAGGTTTTCAAGATCCCTTATAAGGTCCTCAAGAACCAGCTCGTTGTAATAGCCCCACTGATAGATCTCATAATAGGGCAGTATTTCGTAAGGATAAAGAAAATAAGCCCTGGCCGTCTGATAGGCCCTCTCCAGGTAGCCCTCAGCATCGAGGTAATTAACCTTTTCGGGGTACATTTTGGCAACCTCATACATGTGGTAATAGAGCATGAAGATATGCGGGTAGTCGTAAGCACGCCAGACCTTCATCTTATCGAGGTTCCTTGACGACTCAATCTCGGCTCTCAGTTCAGGGTCACGGGCCACTTTCCAGTTTGGTGTACCGTATATACCGTATGGGTATGGATCATCCTCACCGGTGCGCTGCAAGCCATCCCAAACAAAGTTCTCAATATAGTACTCAACAGAGGCGATCTCATCCTCATCCGGGTAGTAAACGTTCTTTGCAGCAATGAAAGGGGCCTTGCCCAGGGCAGGATCATCTGCAGCCAGCACATAACCCCACCATCCGTCGTATCCATCTGTATCGTCCGGCCCCCTGAGCACGCTGTTTTTCCAGTCGTAAACCGAATACAGGCCGTTATACCATTTGTCTGGATCACGGTGCTGCTGTTGGTTTACAATAAAATCACTCCTTTTCTTGATAAGTGTTTCGGCCGGCTCGGTCGAGAAAAACTCAAGATGGGTCTCTCTGCCGTCATCGTGGTTTATTGTAAGCATATTCTCTCCCAGCCTGCCGAACTCAACTTCATATATATGATGTCCGGGGAGTCTCTCACCAAGGTAGTTTATAGTTGTTTGTTCAGGGAATTCAGCTGTAACTGAGTTGATACTGTTTTTTGTGTGAAGTGAAAACTGTGCCTTAAGATCAGAGGGCAGCGACATTCCGGGCACAACCCTTACATCGAACAGTCCTTCTTCGTAAAGGATCTGCCGCAATTGATCATAGCTGTCAGCCGATCTTAGCCTGAATCCGTATGTAATCCGGCTGCGGGCATCACCCCGGGCACCCAGATCAATACCTGTGTGCTCCATCCTCCATGTACCTGAAGGCACTGCATTTCCTGAAACTTCAGAATGCGCAAATACCCTGTATTCGCCCTCTTCTGAGTCAAAGTACTCCAGGTGTGTACCCTTTTTTGGCAAAACAATTATAAAAGGGGGCACACCCGATGCCCTGGCAAAGTAAACAAATGAACCATCACCTGCAATAAAGTGGTGTTTTGTAAAGCTCTGTTCGAATATTTGAGTCGGGTTTGAACCCGAAGGCGACCTCCAGGGAAGACCCAGTGCAAAATCTCCTATCCTCACAGGTGCAGTTGCTGTTGATTCCAGCTCAACATCCAGGTCGATATAGTCCTTACCTGCAGTATATGTCTGGATCATTCTAAAGGGCAACTCTTCGGTGTTGCTTACAAGCCTAACTGATTCACTGCCGGCAGATTCTACAGTCATAATATCCTGACCCGTTTCAATCCACCCCTCACCGGCCTTTCTGTAAGCTATGCTGACCCTGCACATCGGCCGGTCAGATACAACGCTGGCTTCAAAGGGGTCCAGCAGATCACCAAGTGATACCAGGCCTGCAGCAGAGACCTCAGCCCGGAGCTTTTCATTCTCAAGCAAGTATGAGGAATCTGCAGATTGTTCCTGCTGCTTGCCCAGCAAACCGGGGGCGAAAAGAATAGACAGGAGAACAATTAATTGCCATTTGTAAAGACATTTCATTGGGTGGAGGTTTTGGAGTTAATTATAAGCTTAGAAAAACGCAATTTATAGATAATTCAGGAGAATTCCCTGTTTTTTAACAGTTAAAACAAAAGCTGCGGCATTGCAGCCGGCAAATCATTTATTAAGCACTATTGTTTGAAAATCAGAGGTATTGAGTTTGGAGCATTCTTTAAGGATCACAAAAACAGTCATCCTTCTGGCCGGGGTTAGTGCTGCCATGACGAACGTATATGATACGGGTGAAAAGGCTAACTGGCTTACACTGACCTGGGATATAGCTGAACAGATAAAAGAGTCCCTGGGAAATCTTTTCATTACAATGATAATACTTGCAATCTCTTTCCTGATACTACACCTTCTTTCAAAAAGGACAAATAAATGACAGCCCTTACGGAAGTTCATATAGGAATAGTTTATTTTTCAGGGCTGCTTGTTGGAGTAATTTCGGCCGTGTTGATCATTGTGTACCTGCACCCTCTAAAAACAACAGTTGGCAGAATCACCGAAAGATCCGCCCCGTTCTGGAAAAGAAGCTTCAGGAGCACCCTTATTCTTGCAGGGCTTATTGGTGGCATTGTCGGTCTCTTTCAGGGACTGCGGAGGCAGTTACGATTATCTGCTGGTGTCCGGATTCAATACAGCGATGAAGGGGTTTGAACAGGTGTCGGCTTCGTTTGAATACATGACCCTTATACTAGGGCTTTGGCTGTTTGTTTTTATGCTGCTCAGAATAAAGAATCTATATTAAACATTATTCTTTAACCACCTTCCTTATCTCTCTGGTACCATTATTCCCTACTGTAATAACCAGATAGACCCCGGCTGTAAGTCCCTGAGCAGAAATGGTAACCCTGTCCATATTGGTAACATCAAGCTGCTTTACCGTTTGGCCGTAAATATCTGTGATTCTTATATTATCTGCATCTGATATATTTTCCACCACAAACGAATCACCAAAGGGATTGGGGTATATTTCAAGATCCCTGAAAAAGGTGGTATATGTATTGGTAGTGGACGAAAATACAGCTGTAAGTAAAGAGTTGCCGGCCGGCATGATATAGGTATAAACCGCTTCTGTGCTGACTACATTTTCATCTTTGTCCTTCCAGCTTACAAAATGGTATCCTTCCCTGGCTTCTGCACTCACCTCTGCCTGTTGGTCCATATTGTAAATACCTTCTCCTTTAAGCTCACCGGCATCCTCAGGCTCCGCAACAAGGGTAAGATGATAATCGGCAAGTTTAAAATTGGCAGTAAGTTCCAGGTCAGAATCCGGCATCTGAAAACTGTATTCTTCCCTGTCAGAGAACCCGATACCATGATCATCAGTCCAGTTTACAAATTCATGGCCACTTTCTGGTATTGCAACTATGGTAACATAACTCCCTCTCTCATATTCACCATACCCCCCTGCTGTGCCGGCTGCTTCCGGAAATACCGACAGGTTTAGCGAGAAAACTCCTAACTCTTCAACAACCACATCAATTGTTGCTGTATGTTCACCGGGGTTGGAAATATTCTCCGGAAGGTCAAATGTGCCCACAAATGTGTAAATATCCGGAGTGTTACCGTCATATGCAGGGGTGCCTCCATCCCAGTTAACTTCCAGTTCGGCCTCTGAGTTGTCATCCAGGGTAACATTCACCATGCCTGGTAATCCGATATCCCCGTAAGTGGTGCCGTATTCAATAATAATAGGTTCAAGGGCTTTAACCTCAGCAATCTCTCTGCTCTCTTTACGCACGAGAGGAAAAACGGCCAGGTCAATGTCCAGGCCCCGGCTGGAAAGGATATCATACCATGTGCCGTCATGTTTCTGTTCAAACGCAAGTTTAAGGCCGGCCCCGTCTTTGTCGGAAGATGAAACAAGGCCTATTTTTGATGGATATATTTCCGACAGGTCAAAGCCTGCCGCAAAATCCGACGATATCTTTACTGGCTGCTCAAACTCAACATACATCATGTCATTGTATGCCTGAACCTCATCTGTGGTCACGACCCCGGCAAGGTCAATTGCTTCTTTTGCCAGCACACTTGAGGGTTTCTCATCTGCAACATCCCATAACTTAAAGTTTACTGCTCCTGTTTCTCCTTCTGCAGAACCATACCAGAAGTATACACCGTAAACTTCGTAATCACCAGAAACCTGAAAAACCTGGGCTTTTGCACGGTCACCGTTTTCGTTGGTGCCGCTTACATATCCTTCACCATCAGTGTAAAGAGTTGTATTACCTGCATTTAACCAGTTACCCGGCATCAGGACCTCATTGACACCGGCATCAGGAGCAATGGAAACATTAATGTCTATGTCCGAGCCGGCAATGGTGAAACTACCGGACTTAACCAAATATTCTTCTTTCTCAACGGTATAAGCAAAAACACCACCGGCAGATTCAAAGACTGCATAGCCGTTTTCATCCGTAAACAGCACAACAGGGTCATCCCCGGCAGCAGCAATATCTATACGGGCATCCGGTACCGGGTTGCGAAACAGATCCTTTACCATGAAATTGCTCCTTGAGTGTTCGCCTGTGTACTTCACCAGTATTTCAAAGTCATCCAGAAGCCACCAGTAATCATATTCTCCCGTCCATTCAAACCTTAGCTGCACTCCGGACTCGCCACGGGCAAAATCAGAAACGTCGAACTGCGAAAGAACCGGGTTCTGACCGTTATACTCATGTGAATCACCAGACCATTCATAAAGTTCTGTTTCCGTAGTAAAACCGTCTGTACTGATATATACGACCGCAGAAGCATTACCTCTGCTTCTGGCAAAATGTTCCACAGTAAAGACTATATCGGATTCTATGTCAGAAAAATTAAAAGCCGGACTGATGAGTTCGGCTTTTTCTGTTGTTCCATCTACACCGTGTCTTCCGGAGTCGATGATCATATAACCGTCGTCAGAGGTTGTGGAACTCAACCGGCCTCCCCACGATCCTCCCCGGTGGGTCCACTCCCAGCCCGGGAAGCCCTCAGGCCCCTGCAAAACATTATTTTCCCAGCCCCCGGGTATACTTCCGTTACCAAAGGTTTCATAGTGAAAGGTAAAATAGTCACCGGGATATATTCCCTTACGGTATGCAGATATTGCATGTTTGATCTCTTTAAGGGTACGGGCATTATCTCCGTCTTCATGATGCCCGGTAGGGACTCCCTGATAATAGACAAAGGGGTTCGAAAAAATTGGGACTTCAGTGTGTGTGATGCCATCATCATAATACTGGCCGCTTGTATAGGTCATTACAGAGCAGTAGTTTTTGCCATCCTCCCCTGTCCACCTCCAGCCTGCTGACCATTTGTTTTCAGGCCAGTTCCACCATGAGGTCGGGCCGGGCTGAAAGTTTTGCTCTTTATGATGGTGCAGGCCCATATTGTGGCCCATTTCATGTATATGGGTATACGTCCAGCTTGCCTGTTGCACCCTGGTAAGAGAAAACCCATACTGGGGCATGCCCCGCTTGTCGTTTATTGTCCATGCCAGCCCGCCTGTATCATCTACTGCGGCAAATATTGCGGTAAGATCCGCCCCATATGTGTCGCGCCATTCGTGAACTTCATTCATATAGTCTTCAGCATCGCTCCCGAAAGGGTTAAACGAAGGGGAAGCCGTCAGCCTCATAAGATCATCTCCGGAGTCACCACTCTCCTCATAATCCACAAGGTCAGAGTGAACCAGTACCATGGTTATGCCTACCTGACTGTTGTCAAGTACAAGCTGAGCATTTGCCATGGAGAGAGCCAGTACATTCTCAATGCCTCCGTTGTTGTTTTCGGCCCACTCCCTTGCCTTTGGAGTATAAACAATCATTACATCTATCCTTGCAGGGTCTTCAGGACCAAGTCCGCTCTTTTCAAGGTAATTCTGGATCCTTTGCGCTTCTTCTGAATCACCTTTTTCGGGCTCGGGAGGTATAAGTGGTGGTGCCCCTTCAAGCCAGTCGCGGTCGCGCGCATCCATTTCAATCAGAAAATGCCGGTCAGTATCCGGTTCACTGATGATCTTGTAAAACATATTTTCTCCCGGTATGTAAATACTTCCAAGGCTCCGGCCCCTGGTTGTACTGATTATCATATAACTACCGGGCTGATCAGTTTCGGCAGTGACCGACAATGTCCCGTTTATATTTTCATTCACCCTTCTTACAACAGCAGGGAACTCTGCATCCTCAAAAAGGTTCAGAACGATCTTATCACCCTTACGGAAGGCATCAGGGCTCTTAACGGCCTGATTCAGCTCAATCTCAGCAAACCTGATAACCGCTGAGCGCTGTTCAAAAAAACGAAGTACATCTTCAGCATTATCCTTGCTGACTGATCTTTGCGAAATCAGCTTATTGCTGTCCGGAGCATCGGGGCCGGCTGAAACAGTAAAGGAGATAAAAAAGTATAACAGAAGGGGAAGTATATTTTTCATTTAAAGGCGTAATTAGTTTACGGGCATAAATTTACGAAAATTATTCCTGCCGGATTACTGAATTTCCCAGAGCATAAACATTAAAGGCATAACAGTGGTAAGGCAGTAATTTTTTATCTTGCATAAAATTCCAAGGAAACATGCCAATACTGCTGTTAAGCCCGGGAAGAAAACTGGACCGATGGACGGAGGCACTTCGAAAGACTGACCCGGCAGTACCGGTGTTTTTACCGGAAGATAAGGTCCCGGAAAGAGATATAAGCTTTATCCTTGCCTGGGATCACCCCAGGGGCTGCTTTGTCAGATATCCTGGCCTGAGGTGTATTTCCTCATTCGGAGCTGGTGTTGACCACCTGGTAAGCGACAGGGAAATCCCTGAAAATGTAAGGCTTGTGCGCATAATTGACCCGGCTCTGTCGAATGACATGCTGGAATTCACGCTGGCAGTGATAATGAAGCACCTAAGGAAACTTAATATTTACAACAGCTACAAAACGGAAGTAAAATGGAAAAAACACGGATACCGTAGAATTCGTGAGACGGGTGTAGGTATTATGGGTACGGGCGTTATCGGACACCATGTCGCCGATGGGCTGAGCCGGATTGGATTTGATGTAAGCGGCTGGAGCAGGACTATGGGAGGTAAAGCAAGCTACCGGAAGTTTCATGGAGTAGAACAGCTCAATGAGTTTCTCTCCCGCTGTGAAATCCTGGTCTGCCTTCTGCCCCTGACAGATGAGACCAGGGGTATTATAGATTACCATTTACTGAAATCTCTGCCCGGGGATGCATATCTTGTGAACCTCGGGCGAGGTGCCCATATTGTTGAAGCAGACCTTTTTAGGGCACTGGATAAAGGACTTATCTCCGGTGCCCACCTTGATGTTTTCGAGAGTGAACCCCTGTTTGAAGCACACCCTTTCTGGAAAAACAGCAAGATAGACATAACACCCCATGTGGCATCCCTAACCGATCCCCTTTCTGTAGCACCTCAGATTATGGAAAATTACCACCTGGTAATGCAGGGCAGGGAACCGAAAAACCAGGTTTCACGCAGCAGGGGATATTAGTAACAAAAAACTTTGAGAAAGATGACTGATCTAAGAGGAATTTTCCCACCACTGCCAACTTCATTCAAAAAGGACGAAAGTATTTCTGAAGATGGTATAAGGGCCAATATCAGGACCCTCTGCAACTACCCTCTTGCAGGCTTCCTCATACTTGGCTCCAATGGCGAACTGGTAATGTTAAGTGAGAAGGAGAAGCAAAAGGTCTACAACACGGCAAGAGAGGCAATACCGGATAACAGGCTAATGATAGCCGGTTGTGGTGCAGAATCCACAAAAGAGACAATCGCACTGGCAAAGCAGGCTGCCAGCGCAGGTGCAGACGCCTGCCTTGTTCTAAACCCCTCCTATTATAAGGGGCAGATGGACACAATGGCGCTCAGGGCTCATTTTCACTCGGTAGCGGATGCCTCACCGGTTCCGGTATTGATATACAATATGCCGGCAAATACGGGTATCGACATGAGTGCAGACCAGATACTGGAGATCGCTGACCACCCCAATATCACGGGGTTGAAAGATTCAGGGGGGAACCTGGTAAAAATGGCTGCTGTAATTAACAGTGCCGGTGAGGGTTTCCAGGTCCTGGCGGGATCAGCGGGTTTTTTACTGCCGGCACTTAGCATCGGGGCATGCGGAGGGATACTGGCGCTTGCCAATATTGCCCCTTCAATGTGCTGTGAAATATTTGAGAATTTTAACAGCGGCAAAATTGCAGACGCAAGAGAAACACAGCTCAGGATAATCGGGGCAAACACCGCAGTAACCCGAAAGTGGGGCGTAGCTGCTCTAAAGGCGGCAATGGATCATCTGGGACTCTTTGGAGGAATTGTCAAAAAACCATTGCAGGAGCTTGATGATACTAAAAAAGCCTCTCTTTTACAGATTCTTGACAAGGCGGGAATAAGGCCTGTAACCCAAAAGCAAGGCTGAGGCACATTGTCCGCAATCCCGTCAGCACGTTTCTCTGCATCCAGTTTGAGACCTGCCTGGTCCAGGTTTATAATTGACCATTTATTTCAGTTATCAGCATTCCTGCTACCTTCCTGTCTACCGGAAAGGTGAACATATCCGTGGTAAGGTTGACGGTATTGATCCACCTCAGGCTCATTGCTCCCTCCCTCTCCCGGTCAAAGTCGAACTTCCTGGAAGATACCTCAAGCCTTTCGGGATCGGAGAGCTTTATCCTGTAGTAGATGCTTATCAGCTGCCTATCCTTTACAAAACGTGCAGGCTGAAAATAATCAGTGGTATAAAAGTGCGACAGTACATCAACAGGCTGTCCGAGCTCTTCCATACACTCCCTTTTCAGGCAGTCGATGCTTCCCTCCCCGTATTCCATTCCTCCTCCCGGCAACTTGGTCATGAGCGTGTCAAACCAGTTTTCGTCGCAAACAAGCAGATTACCGTCATGTATTGCAATACCATATACACGGATTATAAATGGCTGTGCTATTAAAGTCATAATGGGTATATTAAAGATTTTTAGTTGCCCTGGTCATCTCCCTCTTACCCGCAGGGCCAGGAGGGTTCTCAATGGTAAAACCGCAGGAGCTCAGTATTCTTTTTACAGAGCCCTTTGCGCTGTATGTAACCAGAGTGCCACCAGGCCTGACAGCTCTGTAGAGCTTCTCAAATGAGTCCCTGCTCCAGAGAGCGGGCTGCAGCCATGGGGCAAAGGCATCATGATATATAAGGTCAAATGAAGACTCCGGCAGTGTTAGCTCCTCAAGAGTTGAAATAATTTTCCGGAAAACAAAAAGGGAATCAATCTCAACCGGCTCGCTGCCACCTGCCGAGTGCATACTTGTAAATGCCTTTAAGAGCCTGCCGTTCCCAAGTAAAGAGGGGAAGTTGAGCAGCTTAGCCTCAGATGCATTAAGCGGGTATGGCTCTACTGCATTATATTCAACGGATACGCTCTTTTCCAAAGCACTTTTAAGGCTAAGCAGAGCGTTGAGGCCCGTACCAAAGCCTATCTCCAGGATATCAATACTGGTTCTGTCACTTACAGATACCTCAAACCCCTCCCTGATGAACACATGAAGTGATTCATTCATTGCACCATGCAGCGAATGGTAGTGCTCCCCGGCCCCTCTCAGGGCAAAAGTGTGAGAGCCATCTGCCGTCAAAACGGGATACCTGTCAAAAAAGTCCTTCAATGAATAATTTTTCATTCAAAATTAAACAAAAAGAGGCATTTTTGTATTTATATGTAATATAAACGATAACTTAACAGTAACATAAAGATCAATGAAAGATATCAGCAAAATACAGGTGTGGATGGCTCAGACAAGGGCCAATTTTCTGCTTCTTGCCGTATTTCTTGTGGCAATCGGACTGGCATATGCTGCCAAGTATTACCCGGGGCAGGAATTCAGCTGGATCAATGCCGCCCTGATCCTGGCAGGCACCATTTCGGCCCATATCTCAGTGAACCTGTTCAATGAGCTCTCAGATTATTATACAAAAATCGATTTCCTTACAAAACGGACACCTTTCAGCGGCGGAAGCGGCATGCTGATACAGGGAAGGACAAAACCATGGCAGGTGAAGGCAGCCGCCATTACCACACTCCTTATTGCAGCAGCTATAGGTGCATATTTCACAATGACTGCGCATTGGTCAATAGCTATTATTTCACTAATAGGGGCATTTACAATTGTGTTTTATACAAGCACCCTTGCCAAGGTGTTGCTGGGAGAGCTGTTCGCAGGACTTGCCCTGGGCACACTTGTTGTCGTAGGATCCTTCATTGCAATGACGGGCAGTGCCGGGACTGGCCTTTTGCAGCTGGTTCCTCTGGAGGTCTGGCTTGTTTCAATACCTCCTGGAATACTTACTTCACTTCTGCTGCTGCTTAACGAGTTTCCTGATGTTGAGGCAGACAAGGAAGGCGGCCGTAAGCACCTGGTTATCAAGTTCGGGAAAAAATTATCAGCAGGTATTTACACTGCAGGAATGACAGTTACTTTCCTTATACTGCTGATGCTGCCATTGCTTGGCATTGCCTCCTTCTGGCTGTATCTTGCACTAATACCGCTTCCCGTTGCCTTCAAGGCATCGCAGATAGCCTTAAACCAGTCGGAAAGTACAGAAAAAATGGTTCCTGCAATGGGAATGAACGTAATGGTAGTACTCGGCACGGATCTGCTTATTGCTGTTGCCGTTCTGTTACAGATCTGAAGTTGAACCAGCTTCTGCTGAACCTGTTTTTCTTATCTCTGCAACATAATTGTAGTCTTCGCCCCGGTAAATGACTTCTGTGGAAAGTCCGCAGTCGTCCGCAATACCGGCAAGATTGCCGGGATCAAGGAAAAGCCAGGGGAATGGCCTGGAATATTTGCCCCTGTATCCCAGCACATACTCAACTTCTCCGTAATAGCTTTCATTCATCGGAACTCTTATTGAGCCGTCCTCTTCCTCGTACAAATAAATAAGGTCAGTGGATTCAATGTATATAACACCCCCTTCATTGAGCATATCTGAAGCATGTCTAAGCAGCCTTTCCACTCTGTCAAGTTTGCCTGCAATCCCCGCACCATTCATCAGGAACAGTATGGTATCAAAACCCTTTTCAGGAGTATAGCTGAAAAAATCCCGGCACAGGACATTCTTTACTCCCCTTGACTTCATCACTTCAACAGCTCCCGGCGAAATATCTATTGCAAGGGGTTGCATTCCGGCTGCCTGCAGGGCGATCGAATGGCTGCCCGCCCCTGCGCCGACATCCAGGATCCGGCCACGGCATTTCTCCAATACAAGCTTCTCCCATGGTGGCATTTGCCCCGGAGACCGGAAAAAATAAGCAACCGGCAGTTTCTCTTCATCTGATATATTGGTACGCACTGTTATCCGGCCCTTTATGTTCCCCCTGATATAATCGCTGAAGGCATCCCCGAAAATATCCATTGTTATTATCCTTATTTTGAGTTACGGAAAAAAAGGCATGCATCGCCATAGCTTAAAAAACGGTAACCATTCTCCAGGGCATACCCGTAAGCCTGCTTCCAGCCTTCTCCCAGGAATGCAGCCACCAGCAATAGCAGGGTGCTGCCGGGCTGGTGAAAATTGGTAAGCAAAACATCGGTGAGTTTGAATTCATAACCAGGTACTATTATAAGTGAGGTTTCACCGGTAAACTGCTCAATGCCTTCATTATTCATCCATTCAAGCAATGCCGCAAGGGAGCTTTTTGCTGATGGCAGCCTGCCTTCCCTTCCATATGGCTCCCACTGCGACACATACTGTCTCCGGCCGACTTCCGGGATATTACCCCCGTATACCCTTACCCCCAGCCAATAGAGGCTCTCGAGCGTACGCATGCTGGTAGTGCCTACTGCAACAACCGGGCCTTCTGCTGTTGCCAGGTCACTCAAAAGCCTTTTATTTACATGGAACTCCTCGGCATGCATGGTGTGTTCACCTATAGTTCTGCCTGTAACCGGTTTGAACGTTCCGGCTCCCACATGCAGGGTAAGCTGCCTTCTTAGTACACCCTTTTTATCCAGATCTTTTAATACCTCAGGTGTAAAATGCAGTCCTGCCGTAGGGGCTGCAACCGAGCCCTCATCCCTTGCAAATACAGTCTGGTAAGTATTTCTGTCGGATTCTTCAGGCCTCCTGGAAATATATGGGGGCAGGGGGGTTTTACCGGCTGCTTCCAGGACATCTGCAAAGCTCATATTACCCGGGTCCCAGCGGAAATCGACAAGATAACCCTCGCTCTTCTTGCTGAATAGTGACGCATAAAGAGTTATGCTCTTTTCAGGTATTCTGACAGATAGTTCGCCGGATTTCCATTTCTTTGCGTTGCCTACCAGGCAAAACCACCGGCTGGCTGTTGTTGAGGCCAGTGATACCTGGATATCATGCGATGGCAGTTCCGGATTCAGGCAGAATATCTCAATCCGGGCACCGCTCTCCTTGAAAAACTCAAGCCTTGCCTGGATCACCTTTGTATCATTGAATACCATCACGGCCCCGGGATCCAGATAGTGGTGAAGTTCCCTGAAAACCGCATCCCGGATCCCACCCTGTTTGTAAACAAGCAGCTTAGACATATCCCTCTGCCCTAAAGGATATGCTGCTATCCTGGAAGCAGGCAGCTCATAGGTAAACTCCCTTACAGGAATACTGAAGGCGGCTTCCTTTTCTCTGCTCATTTAACAAGTGACTCTATGGCTTTCTTATTGATTGAACTGAAAATATCCTTTCCCTCGGGTGTATAGAGAAACTCCAATGCAGAAGAATAGTGCCTGTGTATAACCGGCCTGACAATTTTCATTGTACTGTTTATCATGCCGTTTGACTCTGAAAATGCTTCCGGGAGCAGGACAACGGCAGCCGGCAGCCATCTTTGCGGAAACTTACCCCCTAACTCCCCTCCTGGCATAAAACGTTCAATTTCTCCTTTCACCTTTTCAAGGGCAAGCCTTTGCCCCTTTTCATCACCTGCACTTAATCCCTTCCGGGCAAGATAATCAAGGAGTGTTGCCCTGTTGACAACTATCAGGGCAGTAGTATATGGTTTCTGGTTATTGTACAGCATTACCTGATCAAAGAAAGGCGAATGCTCTGCAAGTGCCTCCTCTATGCCTTCCGGGCTGTATTTTTCACCGTCACTGCCTATCAGAAGGCTTTTTGTCCGCCCCAGCACATATAGATACCCTTCATTGTCAAGATATCCCAGATCGCCGGTAAACAGCCATCCATTACGAATGCTGTCAGACGTTGCTGTTTCATTTTTCCAGTAACCTGCCATGACGTTATCACCCCTGACCACAATCTCTCCCTGCTCTCCAATAGGCTTTTCCGTTCCGTCCTCTCCGCAAATTTTCAGATCAAGCCATGGAACAACCTTGCCCGAAGAGCCCAGCTTGTGATACTCCGGGGTATTGGAGGAAATAACGGGAGAGGCCTCGGTAAGCCCGTAACCCTGGTACATAGGTATCCCAATTGCATAAAAGAATCTTTGAAGCTCAATATCAAGGAGGGCGCCTCCGCCAACAAAATAGCGCAACCTGCCCCCAAATCCGGATCTTACCTTTTTAAAGAGTATGGAATCGAATATTTTATATAGCGGTTTTAGCATCTTTCTCCAACCACTTCCCCTGTTATAGCCTTCGCGGTTATATGCGTAACCGAGCCTTAAGCCAATATTGAAAAGCCCCCATGCAACCAATCCCTTATCCCTGACCCCTCTCTCGATATTGTTCCTGAAATTCTTTGCCAGTGCAGGCACACTAAGCAGAAAGTAAGGCCGCACCTCCTTAATACAATCCGGTATATTTCTTATTGTCTCGGCAGTAGTACGTCCTGTTTTGAGGGATGCCAGGCTGGCTCCGTTACGCATCAGAGCATAGATACCTACTGTATGTGCAAAAGAATGATCCCATGGCAATATATGCAGTGAGGTGAACTCCTGCGGGACCTCAAATATTGCCGAGGCCTGCTCTACATTATGGATATAGTTGAAATGGGTAAGTATTATTCCCTTCGGATCGGCTGTAGTACCGGATGTGTAACAGATGTTTGCATAATCTGCAGGCTGTATGGAGTCTTTTACTTTCTCAAGCGTGCCTGAGCCATTCTCCTGCATATTATCACCCATTTTTCTGACATCCCCGACAAACTCAATAACAGCCTGATAACTTTCTGATGCGAGCTTAGCCTGCCCGTCAGGCGGGTCGAGGATCACAACAAACTCCACAGCCGGCAGTCTGCCAAGCAGATCAAAGACCTTGTGCTGGTGGTTTCCCGATACAATAATACCCCTGCAACCTGAATGTTCCAGCCGAAAATGGAGATCTGAAGCTTCTTCTATCTTTACAGAAAGTGGAACACTTACACCACCAGCAAAAAGCACGGCGAGCTCGCTAATTACCCAGTCATTGCGACCTTCGGAAATAAGTGCTACCCTGTCGCCCTTTTCAAGGCCCATGCTTATCAATCCGCGTGCAGTGCGCCTGACCTCGCCGTATGCCTCTGCATAGGTGGTATCCTCATATGAGGTTTTCCTTTTCTCCCTTAAGAAAACATTGTCAGGAAACCTGTTGACGCTAAGCTCAAATAGCTGCGGGATGGTTTTATACTCCATGATCCTGTTTATAAATTGCCCGGAAAAGCCGAAATATCCGCAAATAAACTAATTTTGCATGGATTGGCAACATATTTTGATCCCCCAAAAAAGAGCACCTGATATAACTAACTGAAAAACACAGCATCTGCTAATGTTTGAGCCTGTATTTTTTTCAACAATAAAAAAATACAAAAAAAAGAGACTCTTATCAGACCTGTCCTCAGGTCTGATTGTCGGAATAGTGGCGCTGCCCCTGGCAATAGCCTTTGCAATAGCCTCCGGCGTTCCCCCAGAAACAGGTCTTATTACCGCTGTTGCAGTCGGCTTTTTTGTATCCTTCCTGGGGGGAAGCAGGGTGCAGATAGGTGGCCCCTCAGGTGCTTTCATAGTCGTTATATACGGGATAATGCAGCAGCACGGAATGGAAGGCGTAATACTGGCCTCCCTGATGGCAGGTGTTATGTTGATTATTCTCGGGCTTTTACGGGCAGGAACCGTTTTGCAGTTCATGCCATACCCAATAATTGTTGGCTTTACAAGCGGAATCGCCCTTATCATTTTTACTTCCCAGTTACAGGAACTTCTAGGACTGCCGGATATAGGAGTGCCCCCTGACCCCTTGGGAAAATGGTGGTACTATATATCCCACCTTGGCAATGTCAACACAACGGCGGCAGCAATGGGAATTCTTACAATACTCATAACCATCGTGTGGCCCAGGTTGTACAGAAAAATTCCGGGTTCTCTAATCGCAATAATCCTGGTAACAATGATTGTCAATATATTCAACCTGGAGATGGAAACCATAGGGAGTAAATTCGGCAGTTTTTCCGCATCATTCCATCTTACAGGCTTGCCGGAAATAAATGCAGAAATACTGGGGCAGTTGTTTATACCCGCTTTCACTCTTGCAGTACTTGGTGCAATAGAGTCACTGCTATCTGCAATCGTTGCAGACGGTGCAACGGGCTACCGCCATCGGCCGAATACCGAACTGATGGCCCAGGGATTTGCAAACATAATATCTCCATTGGTTGGGGGAATGGCCGGATCAGGAGCACTGGCCAAAACCATGACGAATATACGTAATGGTGGCAAGACCCCGGTTGCCGGGATGTTTCATGCACTTATCCTGCTTATGTTCATGATGTTCCTTGGAAGGCTGGCAATGATGATCCCTCTTGCAGCGCTCGCAGGTATCCTTGTGGTGGTTGCCTATAATATGAGCGAGTGGCGGTCATTCAGGAGTATATTGAAGACATCCCGCGGAGAGGCAGCCGTGCTTATGGTAACATTTCTGCTGACTGTCTTTGTTGGGCTTAATTTTGCACTTCCATTCGGCATCCTGCTCGCAATGATACTTTTTATCAAAAGAGTAATGGAAACAACCGATATAGAAGTATTAAGGCATGAGGTTGAAGACGAACGCTCATATATAACCGAAGACTTCGAAACCCTTGAGATACCGAAAGGGGTGGAGGTGTTTCAGATCAGGGGACCATTCTTCTTCGGTATCGCAAACAAATTTGAAGAGGCCGAACAGGAAATTCATGAAAAACCAAAGGTACGCATCCTCAGGATGAGGAGGGTTCCCTTTATCGATTCAACAGGAATGAAGAACCTCAGGAACTTTCTTGAAAGGTCAAAAAGAAACCGTACCAGGACAATACTCTCGGGAGTTACCCCAAAAGCACTTTCCGCCCTGAAAAAAGAGGGCCTGTATTATGATATCGGCAAGGAAAACATATGCAGGGATATAGAAAGCTCCCTGGAGCGTGCCAGGAAAATGCTTCAAAAGAACTAAGTGGTATTGCCCTTTCCAAGCACTTTCTCAACTTTACCTGTTATTTCAGCTTCTTTTATAGCGGCAGCCTTATCTATCTCTCTGGCCTGATTATATAACTTTTTATAAAAATCCTTGTCGTCAAGGCCTTCTGAATTTATCCTCACATTCATGAAGGCGCCTGCAACCGCAGTGCGGGCACAAAGCGCCCCGACTGCTGCATCTGTAATAGAGCTGGGGCTTCCCTTCTCTACCATTGCTTCCATTACCTCCATAGACTCATAAGCCTGTTGCATAACCCTGAATGGTATCTCGATCGCATATCTGGTAGCCTCCTCTATAGCTCGCTTTCTCTCCTTCTGCTCCCCTGCAGACTTCTTTGGCATACCGAATGCCTCCAGTATACGGTTAAAGGCCCTTGTATCTTCATCAACAAGGTATAACAACTCCTGCTTGATCGCCTGGCCTTTTTCCGCCCATTTGCTGAACTCATTCCACCTTTCGTCCCAGCCTCTTTTATGTGAAGAAAGGTTGGCTACCATGGTGCCAAGAGATACACCGAGGGCCCCGACATAGGCAGATACTGAACCCCCTCCGGGGGCAGGTGATTCACTGGCAGTTTCATCTGCAAAACCGGTAACACTCATGTCCACAAGCCTCCTTCCATCATCTTCTGCGATCATGTACTCTATGATCTTTTCTTTCGGGTTGAAAGGTTTGAGCTCATCCAGCCCCATTGACCTGACCGCAATCTTTATCAGTTCACCCTCAGATACACCAAGGCTCCTTTTTTGCTTGCGCAGAAAATAGCGCCCGGCATCAAGCATCGCCTTTAGCGGAACAAGGCCAACAAGTTCTGATCCGGTAACCCTGAGACCTCTTTGGGCAGCCTTTTCGCATACCTCATCGAAAGCGGCATGAACGGATGTTACGCTTATATTGGTAAGGTTCATTGATATCTGGGCTATGCCATACTCCTCAATATACCAGCCTATGGCTTTTACTCCCTTAAGGCTGCCGGGGATGTAAACCGGATCACCTTTTTCATCCTTCACGATTTTGCCTGTAAGCGGATGGCCCTGACGCTTGACTCGCCCCTTTTCACGTACATCAAAGGCTACGGCATTGGCCCTTCGTGTAGAAGTTGTGTTGAGATTTATATTATATGCAACCAGAAAATCGCGCGCACCAACTGCTGTAACTCCTGCACGTTCATTAAACCTGTCAGGCCCGAAGTCGGGCTTCCATTCCTGGCTTGCAAGTTTGTCAGCCATTCCCTCATACTCACCACTGCGGCAGTTAGCCAGGTTTTGTCTCTCTGGCTTAAGGGCCGCGTTTTCATAACAGTAAACCGGAATACCCAGCTCCTTGCCGATACGTTCTGCAAGCCTGTGTGCATACTCCACCACCTCCTCCATGGATATGTTCGCTACCGGTACCAGAGGACAGACATCGGTTGCACCCATTCTCGGATGCGCCCCCCTGTGCCTTCTCATATCAATCAGTTCAGAAGCTTTTCTGACTGCACGGAAGGCAGCCTCCACCACTTCGTCGGGGGTGCCGACAAAGGTAACCACTGTACGGTTTGTGGCTTCTCCGGGATCTGCATCAAGGAGTTTCACACCATCCACCGACTCAATTTCGCGGGTGATCTTTTCGATCACAGCCATATCTTTCCCTTCACTGAAATTGGGTACGCATTCAATAAGCTTTTTCATATCTCGGCTCTTTTAAAAATACTTTTACCGGCGAACATGCATTCCGGATGATGCGAAAATATAAAAAAAAGAGACGCATGACAAAATGCGCCTCCTGAGAATATATAGTGAGAATGATTGCCCCTGCTAGGCTCTGCGTTCCTTTATACGGGCACGCTTACCCCTGAGCTTCCTGAGGTAGAATATACGGGCACGCCTTACAAGGCCGCGGCGGTTAAGTACTATCTTCTCAATAAAAGGTGAATGAACCGGGAATATCCTCTCAACACCAATATTACCCGATATCTTCCTTACAGTGAAGGTTTCGCTGATACCGCTTCCGCGACGCTGGATAACTACTCCCTGAAAGGGCTGAATACGTTCCTTGTTACCCTCCTTGATCTTGTAATGCACAGTAACGTTATCTCCGGCTTTGAATGCAGGCCACTCTCTTTTTTCCACGAGATTGTCCTGTACAAAGTTCATTATTTCTCTCTGGTTCATCGCTCCGATTTTTTTGTATGATTTGTCTTGTGAGCTATTTCTGCCGCACAAAAGGAGTGCAAATTTAGGTATTTATTTTCATATACAAAATGATTCAGCCGATTTTTTATCCGGTCTGCTCCCTGAGCAGCCCCGGCCTTCTTTCCCTTGTCCTTTTGAGCGCCTGCTCATGCCTCCATTCATCAATCTTTCTGTCATGTCCTGACAGCAGAATATCAGGCACTTTCCAGCCCTTATAGTCTGACGGACGGGTGTAGACCGGGGGAGATATCAGCCGATCCTGGAATGAATCTGAAAGTGCAGAGGTTTCATCGCCAAGCACTCCCGGGATAAGGCGTACAACGGCATCCGTAAGTATGGCCGCCGGAAGTTCACCACCGGACAACACATAATCACCTACCGATACCTCCATAGTTACCAGGTGCTCCCTTATTCTCTCGTCAACCCCTTTATAATGCCCGCAAAGGATAATGATATTATGCATTGCTGAAATCCTGTTGGCCAAGGGCTGATCCAAAAGCTGACCATCAGGACTCATATAAATCACCTCATCGTAATCCCTTTCTTTGCGAAGCGAACTTATAAGCCGGTCGACAGGCTCGACCATCATTACCATGCCTGCACCACCCCCAAAAGGGTAATCATCGACCCGCCTGTGCTTGTCTTTGGTGTAATCCCTTATATCGTGCAGGCGAATGTCAACCAGGCCCTTTTCGCCGGCACGCCTTATAATGGAGTGTGAAAACGGTCCCTCCAGCATTGGGGGGAATATCGTAAGTATATCTATGCGCATGACAGCAAAATTAATTACATTTTTATTTATGTCCGGCCAGGTCGAATACCTGTAAGAGTTCATAAGTCTTGACTCCCTTTGAGCCGGGAAAAGCAGCGTTTATCATTGCCTTTGCAACTATACCAGCATCTACCGGCTTGTAACTCCTGAGAATACCAAGCTGGTTAACGGCTTTAATCAGAGCTGTACCGACTATCTCACCATACCGCTTCTCTTTCCTGGGGCCGCTCAACGGGCCGGGCCTGATAATACGGAGGCTTTCAAAACCAAGCGCCCTTATATCCCTTTCAACCTCCGCCTTCATACGCATATAGAAAAACGGAGAACCTTCCCTGGCACCGGCAGAGGATAGCAATACAACCGAATCCATTTCATTGCTTGCTGCTGCCGAGGCAAATTCCAGCTGATAGCCATGATCCACCCGGTACTGGGCCTTTTTGCTTCCGGCCCTTGCCTTTGTGGTCCCAAGGGTCAGGAACAATACATCACCCTTTACCAGATGCCTCCACCCAGCGGGACTGGAAAAGTCAATAATAAATTCCTTCAGCTTAGGATGATTCTTCCCGGTCGGCCGCCTTACAAACACTTTTACAGAGGCGAAACGCTCATCATCAAGCAGCTGGCTGAGAAGGGCGGAGCCAACAAGTCCTGTTGCCCCGGTTAATACGGCTTCTTTATTCATTTTTACTGATTTGGGGTATATTTGCAAAGATATCAAATCAATACGGGCTATGGTTGACAATGAAATAAAAGAATTCCTGGAAGAAAAGGCAGAGCAGTACAATACTCCCTCGTTCATTGAGTCTGACCCAGTATTTATACCCCACCAGTTCAGCCTTAAGGAAGACATTGAAATATCAGGCCTAATGGCTGCAACCATTGCATGGGGCAACAGAAAGACAATACTCCGAAACGCCCTGAACCTGATAAGCCTTATGGGCAACTCCCCATATGACTTTATTATGAACCACCGGGAGCATAACCTGGAGAAGTTCGGCGGTTTTGTTCACCGCACCTTCAACGCAACTGATGCAAAATATTTTATACGGGCGCTTAAGAACATATATTGCAATAAGGGAGGCCTTGAAAGCCTGTTTGCAGGATCAGCAACCCCCAAATCGGTAATACCGGCCATTGTCAACTTCCATGAGATATTTTTTTCCATCCCCCACCCCGAACGCACCAGAAAACACGTTTCCAACCCGGCAAAGGGGTCACCGGCAAAAAGGATCAATATGTGGCTCAGGTGGATGGTAAGAAGGGACGGCCGTGGTGTTGACCTGGGCATATGGGATTCTTTATCACCATCCCAGCTCTCATGCCCCCTTGACATTCACACCGGGAATATTGCACGCAGGTTGGGACTTATTACACATAAGCAAAACAATCTAAAAGCCCTGAATGAGCTTGATACAAATCTCAGGGAGATGGATCCTGAGGATCCTGTAAAATATGATTTCGCGCTTTTCGGACTCGGTATATTTGAGGGCTTTCATAAGCTGGACGAAGGTATTGGCAGATGAAAAAAAATTCGTGTATTTTTGTTATAAACAATCATATACAGTGTTATGGATCAAAACCATAAGGAGTTTATCAAGGAGGCCGTATTAATGGCTGCAAAAAATGCGACAAGCGGGGGCGGTGGCCCTTTTGGCGCACTGATAGTCAAAAACGGGGAGATAATTGGCAGGGGTGTGAACAAGGTAACCACCAGCAACGATCCAACCGCACATGCAGAGGTTATCGCAATAAGGGATGCCTGCAAAAACATTGACAATTTCAAGCTGGAGGGTTCTGTGATATATGCCAGCTGTGAACCCTGTCCTATGTGCCTGGCCGCCATTTACTGGGCAAGGATAGCAAAGGTATATTTTGCTGCCGCAAACACCGACGCAGCAAAGGCAGGATTTGATGATTCATTTATCTACGAAGAGATCCGACTGCCTGTCGAAAAAAGATCAATTGAGATGAACAAGCTCGACATTGAGGAATACCTCAGTCCATTTGACACCTGGATAGAGATTGAAAACAAGATTACCTACTAATTTAAACACCCTGAAAACCATGATGAAACAATTAAAGGAAACAGCTGCCTTTCTGAAGGAGAGAACCGGTATGGAGCCCGGTGTGGGAATTATACTGGGAAGCGGTCTTGGAGGGCTGGTTGAGGAGATTAACATAAGCCACAGGATAGCCTATGAGGATATTCCGGGTTTCCCGGTATCCACAGTTGAAGGTCACGACGGCAGGCTTATATTCGGAGAGCTCGGAGGTAAAGAGGTGGTTGCCATGCAGGGACGTTTTCACTATTACGAAGGCTACCCGATGGAAAAAGTGACCTTACCGGTAAGGGTAATGCGTCTGCTGGGGGTGCACACTCTTTTCGTATCAAATGCAGCAGGAGGCCTTAATCCTGCATTCGAAGCAGGAGATCTGATGATAATCCGGGATCATATCAATATGTTCCCGGAAAATCCATTAAGGGGGCCCAACATAGATGAGCTGGGTACACGCTTCCCTGAAATGAGCGAAACCTATTGCAAAAAGCTCATCGGTCAAGCCAAACGTATCGCCGCCGATAACAATATCCGTTTTCAGTCAGGTGTTTACATTGGCAGCCCCGGTCCGACCCTGGAAACTCCGGCTGAGTACAGGATGTTCCATAAACTTGGTGCAGACGCAACCGGGATGTCAACCGTTCCTGAGATAATAACCGCACGTCATGCCGGCATGAGGTGCTTCGGAATATCAGTGATAACCAATCTCTCTGAGCAGTCTGAAATGGACAAACCCACCACCCACGAAGAGGTACAGAGTGTCGCCGGTACTGCAGCCCCGAGGATGACCCTGGTCTTCAAAAAGCTTATAGAAAGTTTGTAGAGGAGAGGTTCAGCCATCCCTGCCTGCCTTTTTAAGGCTTTCAACATCCTCGCGCAGGCGATTTACCTGCCGGGTAAGTTCCTGTTGCGGAGTGTCGGCATCAGGCATCTCCCGGCTTATGTAATTCACGAACTTCCACACCTCCCTTACATCATTTATATGGACATCGTAAGGTTCATATACCGGATTAAGTGAGTGGAGCCTCAGGATACCGTCCTTTCTGAGACGGTTCTCAACGACTTTGAACACGACCCCGTCATCCAGGGTATGTATGACATAAGCGTGGCGGTCACGTATCAGTTGCCAGTTCTGCATAAATTCACAGGTAACCCACGAACCGTCAGGTATAGGCAGCATGCTGTCGCCCGAAACCTGAAAAGTCCGGTATTTCTTCTGCCTTGAGAGAAAAGGCATCTGGAACGTAGGCAGCACCTTTATGAATTCCGGATCGGCAAAGCCAACCCGGTAACCTGCTTTTGCCTTTTCTGAAACCAACTCTATGTTCTCCTCATTTTCCCGGTCGACAGTTGTGGCAAGAACCCTCAGCTTGCTCCCGGTAAGGAATACATCATATCCCCTTTCCAGCTGTGAAAGCTGGCTCTCTGAAAGGCTTCCCAGATCGGTCTTGACCAGGGTATCAATTGAAATATTAAAGTAACGTGAAAAAGCGACAAGGGTTTCCAGGCCCGGCTGTGCCACACCGTTCTCATAACCGCTCAGGGTGGGCCTTTTAAGATCAAGCGAAAAGGCTACATCATCCTGGGTGCGCCCACGGCGCCTGCGCAGGAGTTTTATGTTGGAGCCGAAATGCCCCATGGTTCTCTCTTTTTTGTTCATCAGGCAATATTTTATCGTTTCACTGTTTGCAGAGTCGTAAAATGATTATATTATAAACGTTTTTATGATCATTTTCTAATCAAAGGTAGTTATGTTTTTTTAAAAAACCAACAAGAAAGTGGATAGTCACGAAAAAATACAGGGAAGCAAACGAAGTATACTGCACCTGGACCAGGACACCTTCTTTGTGTCGGTCGAAAGGCTCCGCGACAGCCGTCTGTCGGGCAAGCCTGTAATAATAGGAGGCATGGGCGACAGGGGAGTTGTTGCAAGCTGCAGCTATGAAGCCCGGAAATGGGGGGTGCATTCGGCAATGCCAATGAAGCAGGCACGCCGTATGTGCCCCGCTGCAATATACATACGCGGAGACATGGAACTTTACTCCCGCTATTCCGACATGGTAACATCAGTTATAGCTGAAAAGGCTCCCCTCTTCGAGAAAGCCTCCATAGATGAACACTATATAGACCTGAGCGGCATGGACCGTTTTTTCGGATGCAACCGCTGGGCATCAGAACTAAAGCAGGGAATAATAAAAGAAACAGGTCTGCCTGTATCATTTGGCTTGTCTCTTAACAAAAGTGTTGCGAAAATAGCTGCCGGTGAGGCAAAGCCAAACGGACATATGGAAGTGGGAGAAAACCGCATAAGGGGTTTTTTGGATCCCCTCTCCGTGGGCAAGATACCCATGGTGGGGCCAAAGACATGCTACAGCCTGCGCAATATGGGAATCTACACAATAGGTACGCTTCGCAATATACCACCCGGGATGTTTGAGAACATACTCGGAAAGAACGGCAGGGAGATATGGCTGCGTGCCAACGGTATAGACAACAGGAAAGTACAGCCCTGGACGGAACAGAAATCTGTGAACAGTGAAACCACCTTCAGCAATGATACCATAGACATAAGCCATATAAACAACATACTGTTGGGCCTTTGCGAGCAGCTTGCCTTCAGGCTCAGGAAAAACCGGCAGCTTACCTCCTGTGTGACCATCAAAATAAGATATTCCAATTACGACACCCACAGCCTTCAGAAGAAGCTCCCGGCCTATACGGCCTTTGACCATATACTGATACCGGTATGCAAGGAACTGTTCAGCAGGCTCTATACAAGGCGCATGCGCCTGCGGCTGGTGGGCATACAGTTCAGCAGGCTGATAAGGGGTGTGCAGCAACTTGACATGTTCGAAGACACCCCTGAGATGGCAAGACTATACCAGGCAATGGACAGTGTAAGGAGCAGATACGGACAGGGAGTTATATACAGGGCCGCAGGGAGATGTACATAAACTGCCATACTTACTACAGCCTTCGCTACGGTACGCTATCGCCTGAAGAGCTGGCAGGCCTAGCAGCCTCTCACGGGCTTCGCAGGATCGCGCTCACCGATATCAACAATTCCAGCGCAATGCCTGACTTTGTCAGGGAGTGCAGTAAAAGAGGGCTCGAAGCGGTCGCAGGCATGGAGTTCAGGAAAGGCGACCGCCTGCTCTATATTGTACTGGCACGCAACCCGAAAGGGTTCGGCAGGATCAACGCTTTCAGGAGCCTTCACAATACAGCCAACATACCATTGCCCCCGCAATTTCCTGTATGCGAAAATACCTTCGTAATTTACCCGTTCAGCCCTGACGGGAAAAGATCAGAATACGGGCCGAACGAATACACGGGCATAAGGTCAGACCAGCTGCACATGCCCGGGGCGGCAGCAGCGGTAAAGGAACACCCGGACCGCATGCTTGCCCTTCATCCGGTATCTTTCAGCGACATTAGGGGGTACCGGCTGCACCTGCATCTTCGGGCGATAGATCACAACATACTTTTAAGCAGGCTGAATGCAGGCAATACCGGCAGGCAGGCAGACATAATGCTCCCTCCGCGGGTTCTGAGGCAAAACTTTGCCACGGCAGGCAATATCATAAACAATACCATTAAGCTGCTCGACAAGTGCAGCATGGATTTTGAATTTGGCAAACCAAAGAACAAAAAAAGCTTTACCGGCAGCCGGGCCAGCGACAGGGCTCTTTTGGAAAAACTTGCAACAGAGGGCATGCTGCAGCGATATGGAGCCAAATACAAAGAGGCACACAGGCGTATCAGGCATGAACTTGACATAATAGACAAACTCGGATTCTCCTCCTACTTTCTTATCACATGGGATATAATACGCTACTCAATGTCGCGGGGGTTTTACCATGTAGGCCGGGGGAGCGGTGCAAACAGCACGGTGGCATACTGCCTGCACATCACAGATGTTGACCCCGCAGAGCTTAACCTTTATTTTGAACGCTTTATAAACCCAAAACGCTCGACACCCCCCGATTTTGACATTGATTACTCCTGGAAAGACCGCGATCAGGTCCTGGACTATATCTTCAAACGCTACGGGAATGAACATACAGCTCTTCTGGGAACCATATCCACCTTTCACAGAAGATCCGCGATAAGGGAAGCCGGAAAGGCATACGGGCTTCCGAAGTCAGAAATAGACATGCTTGCGGGGCAAACATCTGATAAAGTATCCGGTGACAGAGTCTCTGCCAGTGTACTTGATATAGCCGGGCAACTAGCCGGCTTACCTAATATCAGGAGTATACATGCAGGAGGTGTGCTGATTTCAGAGGAACCGGTATATATGTATTCGGCACTTGATCTTCCTGCAAAGGGGCTGCCGTCAGTACAATGGGATATGTATGTTGCAGAAGACCTCGGCTTTGAAAAGATAGACATCCTGAGTCAGAGAGGCATAGGGCATATCAATGAGTGTGTCAGGCTGGTCAGCGAGAACCGGAAAGACCAGCCAGACATACATAACATGGCTGCCATCAAGGAGGATCCGAAGACGCTGGAACTGCTTAAACAGGGTCAGGCAACTGGTTGCTTCTATATAGAAAGCCCGGCAATGAGGGGCCTGCTCAAAAAATTATTGTGCAGTAACTACATTGAGCTGGTAGCAGCCAGCTCAATAATCAGACCGGGAGTGTCACGTTCAGGGATGATGCAGGAGTACATAAAACGCAGAAGGGATCCCTCAAAGGCAGAATACCTGCACCCGGTCATGGAGGAGCAGCTAAAGGAGACCTATGGTGTAATGGTTTACCAGGAGGATGTAATCAGGGTCTGCCACCATTTTGCAGGCCTGGATCTTGCAGATGCAGATATTCTCAGGCGGGCAATGAGCGGAAAATACAGGTCGGAAAAGGAGATGCTGGGGCTGGCAGGGAGGTTTTTCAAGGGTTGCCGGGAAAAAGAACGTGACGAAAAGATATCAAAAGAGATATGGCGCCAGATAAAGTCTTTCGCCGGATACTCATTCTCCAAGGCCCACTCTGCATCCTTTGCTGTTGAAAGTTTCCAGAGTCTTTACCTGAAGGGACACTACCCGCTTGAGTTCATGACTGCAGTACTGAACAATTTCGGAGGCTTTTACCGCAGCGAAGTATATTTCCATGAAGCAAAACGACTGGGCGCACGCATCGAACTGCCCTGTGTAAACAGTAGTGAGTATCTCAACAGAATAAAAAAGAATACAATATATACCGGTTTTGTAAACATTCAGGACATTGAACAAAAAACCGCCAGGCTTATAGTCATGGAAAGGGAAGAAAACGGGCTATACAGCGGGCTTGAAGACTTTGTAAGGAGAACGGGTATAAAACATGAACAGCTGGTTATCCTGATCAGGATTAAGGCCCTGAGGTTCACAGGCACCGACAAATACAAACTTCTTTGGAGGGCATGTATGATCAGGGGCAAGACAAGCTTCCGTCACCCCGAGCTGTTCAGTACCCCTTACGGCAATACAGTCCTGCCCGAGCCTGAAAACAGTCCGCTTACCGATGCGTACGACGAAATACAACTGCTGGGTTTTACGCTGAGTTCATCCCCGTTTGACCTGCTCAAAACAAGCTTCAGGGGAGATATAGCTGCCCGTGATATGATCTCTCACAATGGCAGGGACGTGCGTATGGTGGGGTGGCTGGTAAACACCAAGTATGTACGAACCGTAAAGGGAGAAACAATGTACTTCGGCTGCTTTATTGACGCCGGGGGAGATTTCTTCGACACTATACACTTCCCTGATGTTGTCAGGAGATATCCTTTCAGCGGGAAAGGGGTATATCTACTGATCGGTCAGATCCAGACCGAATTCTCACATCCGGGCCTAAAAGTACTAAGGATGGCACGCCTGCCATTCAGGCCTGCGCAGTCGGGCCTCCCAGGTTCATCGGCAGCCCCGGTCCTTCAATATCCTTAATGGGGCCATGAGCTGACTCAAACTTGTTAATGTTCTCTTTGAGCGCCTTCATCAAACGCTTTGCATGCTGTGGAGTCAGTACTATCCTTGACTTGACCTTTGCCTTGGGAACACCCGGCATCAACCTGACAAAGTCAATAACAAACTCTGTATTGGAGTGGGTAATGATAGCAAGATTAGAATACACTCCCTCAGCAACCTCAGGTGTGAGTTCAATATTTATCTTCTTATCGGATTTCTTTTGATCAGCCATAATATCCCTTTCCTTTATTTGTTGGTTACTTCACTTTTTTCCTCCGGACTTTCCTCCACGACTTTATTTTTGGAAGCCATAAGCAGGTTGTATTCCTCCATGGATCCTACGATTATATTGTCATAGTCGCGTAATCCGGTACCGGCGGGAATAAGGTGCCCGACAATAACATTCTCCTTGAGTCCCTTAAGACTGTCAGTCTTTGCATTTACAGCTGCGTCGGTGAGAACCTTGGTGGTCTCCTGGAATGAAGCAGCAGATATAAAGCTCTGTGTCTGAAGTGAGGCCTTGGTAATCCCCTGAAGCTGCTGTCGTGCGGTGGCACCATTCGCATCACGTGCAACCACAAGCTTCTTATCCCTGCGCCTTAACATTGAGTTCTCATCACGCAGACGGCGGGCGGTAATTATCTGGCCCGGTTTTAATGCAGAGTCGCCCGGATCTTCAACAACCTTCTTTCCAAACAGGCTGTCATTCTCCTCCATAAAGTCGATCTTGTTCACGATCTCATTCTCAAGGAAGCGGGTATCCCCCTGATCTTCAATAACAACCTTGCGCATCATCTGTCTAACAATGATCTCAAAATGTTTGTCATTGATCTTCACACCCTGCATGCGATAAACCTCCTGCACTTCATTCACGATATACTCCTGAACAGCTGTCGGACCCTTAATTGCTAGGATGTCGGCAGGTGTTGTCGGGCCATCGGAAAGCGGGGTCCCGGCCTTGACAAAGTCATTCTCCTGAGCCAGTATCTGCTTTGTAAGCGGTACCAGATAGCGTTTTTCGTCGCCTGTTTTAGAGGTAATGATCACCTCCCTGTTGCCACGCTTGATCTTCTTGCCAAATGAAACAACCCCGTCTATCTCGGATACAACTGCAGGATCTGACGGGTTACGTGCCTCAAACAGCTCGGTGATCCTGGGCAGACCACCCGTAATGTCTCCGGATTTACCCACTGCACGGGGTATCTTTGCAACGATAGTACCGGGTTTGACCTCAACACCCTCATTTATTACCACATGGGCGCCTACCGGCATATCATATACCCTCTCCTCATTTCCTGACTTGTCAACTATGCTGATCGAAGGGTTCTTCGTCTTATCCTTGGAGTCAATTATTACCTTCTCGTAGTATCCTGTCTGTTCGTCAGAGTCAGTTCTGTAAGTGGAGCCCTCCTTCATGTTGTTGAACACTGCCTTGCCGGGCACATCCGATATTATTACCGCATTGTAGGGGTCCCACTCACATATTAGGTCACCGCTCTTGACTTCATCTCCATTCTTGAAATATAGGTTCGCACCATAGGGGATATTCTGACTGGTGAGTACCATCTGGGTATTCTTGTCAACTATTCTCATCTCTGCCGAACGGCCTATTACCACCTGGTAACCGCGTCCGTCATCACTGCTGAATGGCACTGAACGAAGCTCGTCAATCTCAAGCACACCTGCATATTTGGCGTTAACCTTCGAAGCAGTGGCAATATTTGATGCGGTACCACCAACGTGGAATGTCCGGAGGGTTAGCTGTGTACCCGGTTCACCGATCGACTGTGCTGCGATTACGCCCACAGATTCACCTTTTTGAACCATACGTCCTGTGGCAAGGTTACGTCCGTAACACTTGGCACAAACTCCTACCTTCGACTCGCAGGTAAGAACAGACCTGATCTCAACTGCTTCTATAGGTGAATCCTCAATTACCTGGGATATCTCTTCTGTAAGTTCATCACCGGCTCCAACTATGAGTTCGCCGGAAGTAGGATGAAATATATCATGCAGGGTGTTGCGGCCTAGTATTCTGTCGTGCAGTGTCTCAACCGTCTCCTCATTGTTCTTCAGGGCGGTAGCCGTAAGCCCCCTCAGTGTGCCGCAATCGCTCTCGGTAATGATAACATCCTGTGCAACGTCAACAAGCCTTCTTGTAAGGTAACCTGCATCGGCAGTCTTAAGTGCGGTATCGGCAAGACCCTTGCGCGCACCGTGAGTTGAGATAAAGTACTCGAGAACCGACAATCCTTCCTTAAAGTTTGAGAGGATGGGGTTCTCAATGATCTCACCCCCCTTTGCACCCGATTTCTGCGGTTTTGCCATAAGTCCACGCATACCCGACAGCTGGCGTATCTGCTCCTTGGAGCCCCTGGCCCCTGAGTCAAGCATCATGAATACAGGGTTAAACCCCTGGTTGTCTGCTGTGGTCTTGTCGATCAATACCTTTGTAAGCTTGGCATTGGTATGGGTCCATATGTCAATTATCTGGTTATAGCGTTCATTATTGGTAATGAATCCCATACTATAGTTTGCACGAACCTCTTCGACCTGGTCGTCAGCCTGGTCAATCAGGATCTGCTTTTCTTCAGGAACGATAATATCACCCAGATTAAATGACAGCCCTCCACGGAATGCCAGTTCGAAACCGAGGTCTTTAATGTCATCAAGGAATTTTGAAGTTCGGGAGATGCCCGTTTCCTTCATAATGCCACCGATAACGTCCCTTAGCGCCTTTTTAGTAAGAAGCAGGTTGATAAAACCATACTCCTCAGGTATCACCTGGTTAAACAGTATGCGTCCTATAGTGGTTTCAACAATCTTATTTACAAGCTTTCCCTTTTCCTTAACCGGAACCCTTACCTTAATGATGGCATGGAGATCGGCTGCACCTTCGTTGTGTGCAATTATCGCCTCCTCAGGTCCGTAAAATGTAAGCCCTTGCCCCTTTACAGGATGCTCTGGAGTACTCTTGCGCGCCTTGGTCATATAGTAGAGACCAAGTACCATATCCTGCGATGGAACTGCAATCGGGGCACCGTTTGCAGGGTTAAGTATATTGTGAGAGGCAAGCATTAGAAGCTGCGCCTCAAGTATTGCGGCATTGCCAAGCGGAAGGTGAACAGCCATCTGGTCACCGTCAAAGTCGGCGTTGAATGCCGTACAAACCAGGGGATGGAGCTGTATAGCCTTACCCTCAATGAGTTTCGGCTGAAAAGCCTGGATACCCAGCCTGTGAAGCGTGGGAGCACGGTTCAGCATAACCGGATGGCCCTTCAGTACGTTTTCAAGAATATCCCAGACTACCGGGTCCTTCCTGTCAACGATCTTTTTGGCCGATTTAACAGTCTTAACTATGCCCCTTTCAAGCATCTTCCTTATAATAAAGGGCTTGAACAGTTCGGAGGCCATTTCTTTCGGGATACCGCATTCGTGGAGCCCAAGTTCGGGACCGACTACGATAACAGAACGTGCGGAATAATCAACTCGCTTACCCAGAAGATTCTGGCGAAATCTACCCTGCTTGCCCTTCAAGCTGTCAGACAGTGATTTCAGCGGACGGTTTGACTCGGTCTTGACCGCATTAGTCTTGCGGGAGTTGTCAAACAGGGAATCAACTGCCTCCTGGAGCATCCTCTTCTCGTTCCGGAGGATCACATCGGGAGCCTTGATCTCAATAAGCCTCTTAAGCCTGTTGTTCCGTATAATGACCCTTCTGTAAAGGTCATTAAGGTCACTCGTGGCGAAACGTCCTCCATCCAGAGGCACCAGTGGACGAAGTTCCGGAGGTATCACAGGAACTACATCGACAATCATCCACTCTGGTTTATTCTCAATAGTCTTCTGAGCATCACGGAATGCTTCAACAACCTGCAGGCGTTTTAATGCATCTGCCTTGCGCTGCTGCGAGGTTTCGGTATTGGCTTTATGCCTCAGATCGTATGACAGCTGGTCAAGGTCGAGCCTGGTAAGAAGCTCCTTCAAAGCATCGGCGCCCATTCTGGCGATGAATTTATTCGGATCATCATCATCCAGCATCTGGTTCTCCATTGGCATTGACTCAAGGACATTGAAATACTCCTCCTCGGTCAGAAAATCCATAAAGTTCAACTCGTCGGATTTTATCCCCGGATTGATTACCACATATCTTTCATAATATATAACCTGATCAAGCTTTTTGGAAGGTAACCCCAGAAGGTAACCTATCTTGTTGGGGAGGGTACGGAAAAACCATATATGCGCAACCGGCACAACCAGTTTTATATGCCCCATTCTCTCCCTTCGCACCTTCTTTTCGGTTACTTCCACACCACAACGGTCACATACGATTCCTTTATAGCGTATGCGCTTATATTTTCCACAATGGCATTCCCAGTCCTTTACCGGACCAAATATCCTCTCGCAGAACAATCCGTCTCTTTCGGGCTTGTATGTGCGGTAATTGATGGTTTCCGGCTTCAATACCTCTCCATGCGACCGCTCCAGAACCGATTCGGGAGAGGCCAGACTGATGGTAATGCTGGAGAAATTGCTTTTTACGTTGGATTCTTTTCTGAAAGCCATATATAAGATTTGTTAGGAAGTTTTTTAATCTGATCAAATGCCGCAAAAATTGCAGGCCGCTAGTCAAATCTGATGTTGAGGCCAAGCCCCCGAAGCTCATGTACCAGAACATTGAACGATTCGGGTACCCCGGGTATCGGGAGGTTGTCTCCCTTGACCAGAGCCTCGTAAGTCTTGGCGCGGCCAATCACATCATCCGACTTGATAGTAAGTATCTCCTGCAGCACATTCGCTGCACCGAAAGCCTCCAGTGCCCAAACTTCCATTTCGCCGAAGCGCTGTCCTCCGAACTGGGCCTTTCCTCCAAGCGGCTGCTGTGTAATCAGAGAGTATGGCCCTATAGAACGGGCATGCATCTTGTCATCGACCATATGGCCGAGTTTCAGCATATATATCACCCCTACTGTCGCCGGCTGGTCAAATCTTTCGCCAGAACCACCGTCATAAAGGTATACCTTGCCGTTTTCCGGCAAACCGGCCTCATTAAGGTATTCATTTATCTCATCAACATTGGCTCCGTCAAATATCGGGCTTGCGAATGTGAGTCCGAGTTTTTCCCCGGCCCAGCCAAGAACGGTCTCGTAGATCTGACCAAGGTTCATTCTGGAAGGCACTCCAAGCGGGTTGAGTACAATATCGACGGGTGTACCGTCCTTCAAAAAGGGCATATCCTCCTGGCGGACTATCTTGGCAACAATACCCTTGTTACCATGGCGCCCCGCCATTTTATCCCCGACCTTCAGTTTCCTTTTCTTTGCCAGGTAAACCTTTGCCAGCTGCACTATACCAGTCGGTAGTTCGTCTCCAACGGTTGCAGTAAACTTCCGCCTGTTGTAATTACCCAGCATATCCTTGTATTGTATGGAGTAATTGTGCAGAAGTTCCCTGATAAGCTGGTTCTTTTTCTTGTCTGTTGTCCAGTTATTCGGGTTGACCGTCGAATAGTCAAGACTGTGAAGTATCTTCTGGGTAAACTTGGTGCCCTTTGGAACGACAGATTCCTTGAGGCTGTTTGTAACACCCTGCGAAGTCTTTCCGCTTACAAGAACAATGAGCTTGTCTACAAGCTTTGTCCTCAGCTCACCAGCCTTCTGGCTGAATTCCTGATCGAGTTTCTCAATGAATGCCTTCTCCTTTGTTTTGGCCTTCCTGTCCTTGATTATTCTCGAGAAAAGTTTTTTGTCTACTATCACACCCTTGGTTGCCGGAGGCGCTTTAAGAGATGCATCCTTGACATCACCGGCCTTGTCGCCGAAAATCGCACGCAGAAGTTTCTCCTCGGGTGTAGGATCAGTTTCACCCTTTGGGGTGATCTTACCAATTAGTATATCACCCTCGTTGACCTCTGCACCGATCCTTATAAGGCCGTTCTCATCCAGGTCCTTGATGGCATCGGCACTAACATTTGGTATGTCGGCCGTCAGCTCCTCCGCACCACGCTTTGTGTCACGTACATCAAGAGAAAACTCCTCAATGTGTATCGAGGTGAATATATCATCACGTACAATCTTTTCTGATACCACTATAGCATCCTCAAAATTGTAACCTTTCCATGGCATGAATGCAACCTTCAGGTTACGGCCAAGTGCCAGCTCACCATTCCTGGTAGCATAACCTTCGCACAGGAGCTGGCCCTTTTTCACCTTCTGGCCCTTCCTGACAATTGGTTTCAGGTTAAGGGAGGTATTCTGGTTGGTCTTGCTGAACTTTGTCAGCTCATATGCCTTCACATCGTCCTCAAAACTCACCAGCCTTTCATCCTCACTCCTTGCATATCTGATAACGATACTGTTAGCGTCGACATATTCTACAACGCCTACGCCTTCTGAATGAAGCAGTACCCTGGAGTCATTTGCCACCCTCTTCTCAAGGCCAGTACCAACAATTGGCACTTCAGGATTTATAAGCGGCACTGCCTGACGCATCATGTTACTGCCCATAAGGGCGCGGTTGGCATCGTCGTGCTCAAGGAAAGGGATCAGGGAGGCTGCTATTGATGCGATCTGGTTTGGACCTACATCCATCAGGTTGATCTTTTCAGGCTCAACAATCGGGTAGTCTGCCTGGTACCTGACCTTAAGCCTCTCCTCAGTAAAGCCTCCGTCCTTATTTATAGGTACATTTGCCTGACTTATAATCTCAGTTTCCTCCTCCTCTGCCGACAAATATAGAGGTGGCCTGTCAAATCGCACCCTTCCATTATCCACCTTGAAGTATGGTGTTTCAATAAATCCGAGTTCATTTACCTTGGCATAAACGCAAAGAGATGATATAAGACCAATATTCGGACCTTCGGGCGTTTCAATGGTACAAAGACGTCCGTAATGCGTAAAGTGAACGTCTCTTACCTCAAAACCTGCACGCTCCCTTGAGAGACCTCCCGGACCGAGCGCGGACATGCGTCGCTTGTGCGTTATCTCGGCCAGGGGGTTGGTCTGGTCCATGAACTGCGACAGCTGGTTTGTTCCGAAAAATGAGTTTATAACTGAGGAGAGCGTTTTTGCGTTGATAAGGTCAGTTGGGGCAAAAACCTCGTTATCGCGAACATTCATGCGCTCGCGTATTGTCCGGGCCATCCTGGCAAGACCAACACCAAACTGAGAATATAACTGTTCACCCACTGTTCGCACACGGCGGTTGCTAAGGTGGTCAATATCATCGACATCAGCCTTGGCATTCACCAGCTCGATAAGATACTTGACAATGCAGATTATATCTTCCTTGGTCAGTACCTTGACATCCATTGGGGTGTCGAGGTTCAGTTTCCTGTTAATGCGGTAACGGCCGACGTCTCCCAGGTCATACCTTTTATCGGAGAAAAAGAGCTTGTCTATCATGCTCCTGGCCGTTTCATCATCAGGCGGATCAGCATTCCTCAGGAGGCGGTATATGAACTCAACAGCCTCTTTCTCAGAGTTGGTGGTGTCTTTCTGCAGTGTGTTGTAAACTAGCATATAATCGTTTACATTCACTCCTTCCTTATGGAGGATTACTGTTTTTACACCAGCATCCAGTATCTGGTCGATATGTTCGTTCTCCAGTACGGTTTCACGGTCAATTATCACCTCCGTACGTTCAATTGAAACGACCTCACCGGTATCCTCGTCAACGAAATCCTCAACCCATGACCTAAGAACCCTGGCGGCAAGTTTGCGACCAACATATTTTTTAAGTCCGCTCTTTGTTACTTTAACTTCATCCGCCAAACCAAATATCTCAAGTATATCCTTGTCGGTCTCAAAACCGATCGCACGAAGCAAGGTGGTGACCGGAAGTTTTTTCTTGCGGTCGATGTAGGCGAACATCACGCTGTTGATATCTGTAGCGAACTCT
This sequence comes from Bacteroidales bacterium, assembly GCA_007134525.1. Taxonomy (GTDB): domain Bacteria; phylum Bacteroidota; class Bacteroidia; order Bacteroidales; family UBA7960; genus PUPG01. The sequence goes on from SLKR01000083.1 coordinate 52,913, forward strand.
ATCCAGGATCCCTTGAATGGGATTATCCGGGCACTGTATAACTGTGTGCCATTTGCATGGACACTTGTACCGAAAAACACCCCGGGTGAACGGTGAAGCTGCGATACTACAACCCTCTCGGCACCATTGATCAAAAAGGTTCCCCTTGGTGTCATATAGGGTATGGTACCCAGATATACATCCTGAATTATTGTCTCGAAATCTTCGTGCTCCGGATCGGTACAATAAAGTTTCAGTTTGGCCTTCAGCGGAACACTGTAGGTAAGACCACGGTCAATACACTCCTGTATGGAATATTTTGGGGGGTCAATAAAATAGTCCAGAAATTCGAGAACAAAGTTATTTCTGGCATCCGAAATCGGGAAATTCTCACTGAACACCTTGAATAATCCCTCATTTTTCCTGTTTTCAGGTGTGGTCTCAAGCTGGAAAAAGTCCTGGAAGGACTTTATCTGTATCTCAAGAAAATCGGGATAGTCGAAGTGTTTGGTTACTGTTCCGAAATTTATCCTCTCTGCGGTTTTTTGTTTTGCTGCCAAGGGTTTGTGGATTTGAAGTGACTAAAAGCTATGAACTGAAGAAACAGAATAACCAGTAATAAAGATCAGACTTCTACAGCGAATGGCTCATTCGGCAGAAATCTGATCTTTAGTGACTTTCAAGTCTGGGATTACTTTACCTCAACCTCTGCTCCGGCCTCTTCAAGCTGCTTTTTCAACGATTCGGCCTCGTCCTTTGTAACTCCTTCCTTGATAGCTTTGGGTGCACTGTCAACCAGCTCTTTCGACTCTTTAAGACCCAAACTGGTCAGTTCCTTAACGAGCTTAACAACTGCAAGCTTCGACGGGCCTGCCGCTTTCAGCATAACATCAAACTGTGTTTGCTCTTCAGCATCTTCACCGCCGCCTTCACCGCCAGCGGCTGCAACAGCCACAGGAGCCGCAGCTGCGGGCTCAATACCATATTCTTCTTTTAAAATTTCCGCCAATTCATTAACCTCTTTTACCGTAAGATTAACCAATTGTTCTGCAAAAGCTTTCAAATCTGCCATTTTCTTATTGTTTTAATAGGGTTTTACTTTTTTAAACTGTTTGATAAATGATTGGTCTAGCTCTCCTCACGTTCGGAAAGCGTTTTGACGACGCCTGCTATTGTATTTCCTCCAGATTTAAGCTGTGAAAGAACATTCTGTACAGGCGACTGCAATAGTCCGATAAGATCTCCGACAAGCTCTTCTTTCGACTTGATATTTGCAAGGGTATCCAGCTGGTCGTTGCCAATAAATACTGCCTCCTCAATATATGCAGCCTTTAAAAGCGGCTTTTCGAGTTTTCTGGCCTTCCGGAACTCCTTGATCAGTTTGGCGGGAACATTACCCGTGTCAGAAAGCATGAGTGAAGTTGAGCCCTTTAGTACCTCATAAAGAGGTTCCAGGTTCTTCTCGCACTTTTCCATAGCCTTCTTAAGCAGGGTATTCTTCACAACCTCCATTGTAACATTGCGCCTGAAGCACAATCGCCTAAGGTTGTTTATAGTCTCCACGTTCAAATCGGAAGTGTCGGCCAGATAAATGATATCGCTGTTTTTCAACCTCTCGGTAAGCGATTCCATTATCTGATATTTTTGTTCTCTACTTTTCATAAAGCGTATTCCTCTTTAAAGGTGAACCACCTCTTGTTTATAATGACACTGATTTGGTATCAACCTGAATCCCTGGGCTCATAGTGCTTGACATATATATACTTCGCACATATGTACCCTTGGAAGCTGCAGGTTTCAACCTCAATATTGTCTGAATGAGATCTTTGGCATTCTCCATGAGTTTCTCCTTTTCAAAGGAGACCTTCCCGATACCGGCATGGATAATGCCATACTTATCCACTTTAAAGTCGATCTTCCCGCCTTTAACGTCCGCCACGGCTTTTCCGATATCCATGGTGACCGTTCCGGCCTTAGGATTGGGCATAAGTCCGCGCGGACCAAGTATGCGCCCCAGGGCACCTACCTTTGGCATGACATTGGGAGTTGTGATAACAACATCAACATCTGTCCATCCACCCTTGATCTTCTCAACATATTCATCCAGGCCAACGTAATCAGCTCCGGCTTCTTTAGCTTCATCCTCCTTCTCAGGGCCACAAAGTACAAGAACACGAACGGTCTTACCCGTACCATGCGGCAACGTGGTAACACCCCTTACCATTTGATTGGCTTTCCTGGGATCCACACCCAATCTGATGTCCAGATCAACTGATGCATCAAATTTGGCATAATTGAGTTTTTTAACCAGTTCAGCCGCTTCGGGTAAGGAATACAACTTGTTACTTTCGAACTTCGATAAAGCTTCTTTTTGGTTTTTTGTTATTTTCGCCATTTCTTAGATTGCGTTAAGCTTTAATAATTCACATTGCCCATACCGTGCATAAGGCAGGTATTAAGCAGGGCGCTCCCCTTTGATACGAATACCCATACTGCGTGCTGTTCCTGCAACCATATTCATGGCTGAATCAACAGTAAAACAGTTCAGGTCTGGCATCTTTTCCTCAGCGATCGCCCGAACCTTTTCCCAGGTAATGGTTGCTACCTTAGCCCTGTTGGGTTCTGCTGAACCTGATTTGATCTTTGCTGCCTCACGTAATTGTACGGCAACAGGCGGGGTTTTAATGATAAAGTTAAAGGACTTGTCCTTGAACACGGTAATTATTACCGGTATCACCTTGCCTGCCTTGTCTTGCGTACGGGCGTTGAACTGCTTGCAAAACTCCATGATATTAACACCCTTAGCACCCAATGCAGGGCCTACGGGCGGTGAGGGGTTTGCAGCACCTCCTTTGATTTGCAGCTTGATTATTCCACTAACTTCTTTTGCCATTTTTAGTTTGTTTTTCAAATAAGGGGACTGACATTTTCAGCAGGTTCTTAAACCGGGCACCCCGTAACAGGCACCTACTCCTTCTCCACCTGCATGAAACTCAGCTCCAAAGGTGTTTTTCTTCCGAAGATCTTCACCATCACCTTGAGTTTCTTCTTCTCCTCATTGATCTCCTCAATTACACCTGAGAAACTGTTAAACGGACCGTCTGTTACCTTGACCGTTTCACCTACTATAAATGGAACGTTCAGTTCTTCCTCCTTGCCTGATAATTCGTCAACCTTTCCTAAAATACGGTTGACCTCTGAAGGACGAAGGGGTACCGGGTCACCACCAGAGCCCAGAAATCCCAGTACGCCGGGAACATTTCTTATAATGTGCGGAATCTCACCAACCAGTGCAGCCTCAACCAGGACATAGCCAGGGAAATAATTGCGCTCTGCGCTGATCTTTTTACCCTTGCGCACCTGATAGACCTTCTCGGTCGGTATAAGTACTTGCGACACGTAATCTTCCAGGCCCAGTCTGGCGATTTCATTCTCAAGGTATTTTTTTACCTTTTTTTCTCCGCCACTGATAGCCCGGACAACATACCATTTTTTCACTTGTTCGCTCATACCTGTTTACGAGATCTTTGTTCCGCAAAACTTTGCCGCCGGCCGGAGAAAACCAAAACATCAGAATCATTTCCCTTGCCGGTACAAAGCGGAAACATTACAAAAAGAGACGGTAAAACTGTTCTAGAATGGAGCTAAAGGAAATATCCATCAGATAAACGATAAATGCGATTATCAGGGAAGCAATAGATACAACCACTGCGCTACTCTGCAGCTCGCTCCATGAAGGCCAGGAAACCTTGTTGATCAACTCATCATAGGATTCACTGATATAGGCTCTGATTTTCTTCATAATTTAGGATCATTCTAATATTTTGCACGGGTGGAAGGAGTCGAACCCTCAACCAACGGTTTTGGAGACCGCTACTCTACCAATTGAGCTACACCCGTTTATATGGCTTTCGCTGACAGTCTCAACCGGAGCCATCAACGAAAGCCTATTTTGGGGTATTAGTCAATAATCTCAGTTACCTGTCCGGCTCCTACTGTACGGCCACCTTCACGAATCGCAAAACGCAAACCTTTGTCCATCGCAACTTCTGCGATAAGGTCAACTGTAATAGTAAGGTTATCACCAGGCATAACCATTTCGCGTCCTTCCGGCAGTGTTATCTCACCTGTTACATCCGTTGTACGGAAGAAGAACTGCGGACGGTACTTGTTTCCGAACGGCGTGTGGCGTCCACCCTCTTCTTTCTTAAGTACATAAACCTCAGCCTTAAATCTCTTGTGGGGAGTTACAGAACCGGGCTTGCAAATTACCATACCACGTGAGATTGCATCCTTGTCAATACCACGGAGAAGCAAACCTACGTTGTCGCCGGCCTCCCCACGGTCAAGGATCTTACGGAACATCTCAACACCGGTTACAACCGACTTGAGTTTTTCTGCACCCATACCAATGATATCAACAGGATCACTACTGTTTATAACACCTGTTTCAATACGGCCGGTAGCAACTGTACCGCGACCTGTAATTGAGAATACATCCTCAACAGGCATCAGAAAGTCTTTGTCAACATCACGCTTTGGCAATGGAATATGCTCATCAACCTCTTTCATGAGTTCAACGACTTTCTCAACCCATTTTGGCTCATTGTTTAGTCCGCCAAGGGCCGAACCCTGTACTACGGGAATATTGTCACCATCAAACTCATAAAACGAGAGCAGTTCACGGATCTCCATCTCAACAAGCTCAAGAAGTTCTTCGTCATCAACAAGGTCAACCTTGTTCATAAACACTACCAGTGCCGGAACACCTACCTGACGTGCCAAAAGAATATGTTCACGTGTCTGGGGCATCGGACCGTCTGTAGCGGCAACAACGAGGATGGCACCGTCCATCTGGGCAGCACCGGTAACCATATTCTTCACATAGTCAGCGTGACCAGGACAGTCAACGTGCGCATAGTGACG
>SLKR01000082.1 GCA_007134525.1 Bacteroidales bacterium
ATGATGGGGATCGCACTTCCCGGAGAACCACTTGTTGCCCCATATGGTTTCCCCGGCGAATTTTCCGGGGGTCAGCTTTTCGCGAATCTTCCCATCTGCCAGATTTTTGAAATAAGAGTATATGCTACCCCTGTTGCCCCCGTAAAAAGCTGATCCGGGTATCCCTTCCCTGTTGATAAGATCGAGCGCTGCAACCGCCTCTTTCTTTATCTCTCCCTCAAAACTGCGGACCGATGCGGTCAGCTTCCCTGCGATATCGTAAAAATCCTCAATGGAGGTATCCTTAAGGCGTTCGATGTACATTATGCTGTCTTCATCGGTAAGCCTGTGAGCCATTTTGGCTATCTTTTCCCCAATCCTGATATCCTGTTCATCATCAGCCTGGTTCAGGATATAACTTACAAGCAGCCTGGTGATCTCCCGGTCCTTGCCTGCCTTGTCGATAATCAGGTCAACAGCCTGCCCCAGCAGGTTGTCTGCATCAAGCTCAACTTCAAAATTAACCGGAAGCCTCAGGTCGAAGGCAAATGTCCTGATCACCCGGTGAACAAAGCTGTCTATAGTACTTACGGCAAAATCTGAATAATCGTGCAGTATCCTCTTTAGCACAAGCCGGGAGTTTTCTATCACGGTATCTTCAGAAGGAATACTGTTACCCTTATTTTTCAGGTCGGAAACAATGTCATTAAGGAGCGCAATCCCCTTTCTGTTCCCGTTGTTGATTTTAAGGTCCGAAATATTGCCCAGGGCTTCTATTATACGCCCCTTCATCTCTGCAGCTGCAGCGTTGGTAAATGTGATCGCCAGAATATGCCTGACTGCCCCGGGATCAAGCAGCACTATTTTAAGATACTCCTTTACAAGGGTGTATGTCTTGCCGCTTCCGGCCGAAGACATGTAAACGTGGAAATTAGCTGCCATAGGAGCTGATTTTCTCAAATTTGGTTCTGAAGGTAAAGTTACATTTTTGATTTGTATAAAGGATTTAATGCTATATTTATACGTGTTAACTTTCAAAACACATTAATATGTCTGACAGGATACAAGTAAAGAAACATTCAGGCGAAAAGGAAGCATTTGACCCTGAAAAGCTCCGACAGTCGCTCCTTCGTTCAGGAGCAACGGAGAAAATGGCCGGTAAGGTTGAGAAAGAACTTTTCAGACACCTGGAAGACGGTATAACAACCGCAGCTTTATACAGGAAGGCATTTCAGGTATTAAAGCGGATACAGCGTCCCGCTGCTGCACGTTACAGTCTTAAGAAGGCTATTATGGAACTCGGTCCGTCGGGTTACCCTTTTGAACAGTTTGTGGGAGAGCTACTGAGGTATATGGGTTATGAGGTGGAGGTCGGAAAGATAGTAAAGGGGCAGTGTATCAGCCACGAGGTAGATGTGGTGGCTCACAACGACCACCAGCAGTTTATGGTGGAGTGCAAATACTACAACAGCCAGGGCAAGTATTGTAATGTCAGGGTTCCCCTTTACATAGACTCCAGGTTCAGGGACATCCACAAACGATGGAAGTCAGGTCCGGGACTGGAAAAAATGAGCTTTCACGGATGGGTCATCACAAATACCCGTTTCACAAATGATGCCATTGACTATGGCAGGTGTGTGGGGCTGCGGATGCTGTCCTGGGACTACCCCAAAAAGGAGGGGTTAAAGGATATGATAGAAAAAGTGGGGTTGTTTCCGGTTACAACGCTTACACTGCTCAACCGCAAACAAAAACAGCAGCTGCTTGACAACAATATTGTACTGTGCAGGCAGCTGCTTGAAAAGCCCGGAATACTTGACCAGATTGGCCTTACCCGCCCAAGGAAAGACAAGGTGATAGATGAGGCAAAAGAGTTAACGGGCGATTTTTAAGAGAGTTCTTTCGGAATTGATTCTAAACCAAAACTACTTACATATGACAATCTCAAATAGTTTTCGCCGGGCAGTCTCGCTCTTTTGTTTTCTGAACATCACGATATTTGTTTTTGCAGCTGAAACAGCTCCCGACAGGGTAGAACCGCCATTCTGGTGGTCAGGAATGGCCCACTCCGAACTCCAGGTAATGGTCTGGGCGCCAGATATAGGCAACTCAAGGGTAGATATAGACCACCCGGGAGTATATGTAAAGGAGGTGGTGTCGGTAGAAAGCCCGAACTACCTGTTTATTTACCTTGATATTAAAGATGCACTGCCGGGTGTATTCACCATAGACTTCATTTCTGCAGGAAGAACAGTATACTCTTATGATTATGAACTAAAGCAGCGTGACCCCGGGTCAAGATACCGTCAGGGTATAGATGTATCAGATGCCATTTACCTGCTTATGCCTGACCGTTTTGCCAATGGTGATCCATCTCTGGATGACCAGCCTGGTATGCTTGAACAGAGCAACCGCGATATGCCATCCGGAAGGCACGGGGGAGATATACAGGGTATTATCAACAACCTCGACCATATAGCAGGGATGGGGTTCTCTGCAATCTGGATCAACCCTTTGCTGGAAAACAACCAGCCGAGATACAGCTATCACGGTTATGCCACAACAGACTACTACAGGATCGATCCGCGGTTCGGGTCGAATGAAGATTACCTCAGGCTGATTGATGCTGCCGGAGAAATGGGGATAAAGATAATCAAGGACATAATACTCAATCATTGCGGCCATCATCACTGGTGGATGGATGACCTGCCTTCACAAAACTGGCTTAACCAATGGGACAGCTTTACACGAACGACCTACAGGATGACAACCATTGTTGATCCATATGCATCACAACATGACTATGACGTTATGGTTAACGGGTGGTTTGATACCAATATGCCCGACCTGAACCAGAATAACAGATTGCTTGCACTTTATCTTAAGCAGAACAGCGCCTGGTGGATTGAGTATTCAGGCATAAGTGCCATCAGGATGGACACGCAGCCATACGCTGACCGCTTCTTCATGTCTGACTGGGCACGCTATCTGCTCTATGAATACCCCTACTTTGTAATGATAGGAGAGTCATGGATCGGGGATCCTGCAGTGATAAGTTACTTTCAGGGAGGCAAGAATAACCATGACGGATACGATTCATATTTCCCGGCGGTATTCGACTTTGCAACATATGATGCGATCGGACCTGCATTTACCGGGGAGGAAGGATGGTCTTCAGGACTGATCCGCCTGTATAACACCCTGGTACAGGATTTCCTGTATGCCGATCCTTACAGCCTGGTAGTATTCGGAGACAACCATGATACCGACAGGTTGTTTACCAGGCTAGGGGAGGACATTGAAAAGCTGAAGATGGCCCTTACGTTTATCTTCACCACAAGGGGCATCCCCCAGGTCTACACTGGTACCGAACTTCTTGAATCGGCTTATGAGCATCACGGACACGGGGAGCTGAGAGCCAATTTCCCGGGTGGCTGGCCCGATGACCCCGTAAACAAGTTTACCCGAGCAGGCAGGACTGAAGAACAGAACATGATCACTGATCACATTACTGATCTGCTGCATTTCAGGCGGGAAACACCAGCGCTCTATAATGGATGGCTGTTGCATTTTGTTCCTGAAAACAATATATACGTTTATTTCAGGTATGACGAGGAAGAGACCATAATGGTTATTCTCAACAGCAATGACCGCGATATGGAACTGGGGATGGAAAGATTCAGGGAAGGATGGCATGGATATTCGGGTGCCGGAGACGTGCTTACAGGCAGGCAGTTTGAAGGTTTTGACACATGGACAATACCGGCCAATACCGGCCTGGTGCTGAAACTCTACTAAGGAGGTTCTATTCAAAAACGGTTTCCAGTACTGATCTCGACTTCACTTCCGGCATTCCCGCCAGATGACAGTTGTAGTAAGCTATAGTTCTTATAAGGAGTTCCCTTCTTTTCTCTTTCTGAATGGTTATGCTTCCCGGCATATCTAGTGGCAGGGTTGCCAGAGTGTGGAATATACTGCTGAGCTCCTCATCGAGGCAATGTTCTGTGCGGTCAAAGCGATCCTGGTAATAGCCCTCCTGCAGGTTGAAGTAGAGGTTTTTCCCCCCAAAGTTCTCGCGGGGCCTGAACCCAAGGTAGCTGCTTAGCTTAATGAGAAATACCAGATGGAAGTTGGCGACTCCCTCCTCAATGCTGTCGAGTAAAATAAGAGAATCAGCAATAAAGTCAAAAAGAGTATTGTTTGATTCCTGGTTGCGGAGTGCATATGATAGTATCTCTGACAGGAAAATTGCCATTGAGGTCTTGGCAATATCAAATGGAATCGAATTGTACGTTTTCAGAACATCAATCTCTCTGATATTGTGCAGGCCTTCCCTGTTTTTGTGGTATGCTGTAATACTTACCATGCTTAAGGGGGAGAACAGCATCTGCTTTATCCGCGAACCGGGCTTCCTGACACCCCTGACCAGATATGACTGCATTCCCGCCTCCCTGGTGAATATCCTTGCAATAATGCTGGTTTCACCATATTTCAGGGTGTGCAGTACTATACCGTCAGTTTTGGTAAGCATCGGGTCAGTTTATGAACATGATCTTTGTTACCATGGTCTCCTCTCCCTGCTCATCAGTTGAGAATACAAGGTAAACTCCTGTTGAGGGCCTTCTGCCATGGAGATCCTGGCCGTTCCATACAGCCTGGCCGCCTTCGGAAATGCTTTCCCATACCAGCTTTCCGCTGATGTCAGTGATTTTGACCCTTGCATTTCGGACAAGGCCCTTAACGGCAATATATCCGTTATATCCCGGCCTTACAGGGTTGGGATAGGCATATACCTCTGAGGCATGCCTTGTTGTTGCTTCGGTTGCAAAACCCCTGTATGATACAAGTCCGCGGTCGGTCGCGAAGAAAACCTCGCCGGTTTCTCCCATTATTTCAATGTCAAGGATGTTGTTTGAAGGAAGCGGACTGTTGTTTGTGCTGAAGTGATGGATGGTTTCCCTGCCATCGGCCGACATCAGAAAAGCACCGGATCTTTCGGTTCCGAACCATTTCTTGTTTGAACCGTCAACACTTATAGAAGTCACTGTTTCTGTCTCCAGCAGGTATCCGGCAAAACCGTCCGCCTCTTCTACAATAATACGCTGTGCGTTAAAGGCATCGCCTGAAAATGCCCGGCCAGGAGAGAAAAAAACAGCCACCCCTTCTGCCGTTCCTATCCATACATATCCGCTGTGGTCAACTGCCATGCTGTGAACCCTGTTGCTTGGCAGGCTGCCCATACCGGATTGAGTTGTAAGCCTTCGCGAATCAAAGTTGTTTGTATTCTCAAGGCTGTGCTCGGCGAATAAAAAAATCCCGTTACCCGGCAGATTGACCCATTTCTGGTTATTGTTGTCAATTAAGATCTCCCTTACTGGTGTCTGCGGACCGAATGCCCCCCCGCTGGTGAATGACAACCACTCTCCGTTACTTTTTCTTACTGAGAGGGGCCTGTCAACCTCTGAGTTTGTTACCCACAGATTGCCGCCACTGTCCATTGCTGTGCCGCCGACCCTGAGGTAGTCACCGATACCTGCCCGCAACTGCAGGGTTGAATTGGTTTCGTCAAAAACCTCAACAACCCCTTCTGTGGAAATTACAACCATACCGCCCCACCATGCAGAGGCATATGCCCTCCGGGGGTCACCCGGATCGACCGTAATATGAATAATGTCGGCTATGTCGGTGAGTTCGGGGAAGCGCGTTCTGCTGTACCTGTTCCACCTGCCGTTTTCCATCAGGAAGTAACCGTTCTGGTTCCAGCTGTTGCTCCCCCCGTATGTAACAAATCCCGGAGCTATCCACAACCTGCCGTCCGATGCTGCCAGGTTGAATACATTGTCGTAGTCGGGTCCGGGCAGGATGATCTTTTCATACTCCTGTTCGCCGTACTCCCTTACAAGCCCCCGCCAGCTGTCGGCTATCCAGAGTGTCCCGGAGTTGTCAAATATTGCATGGTTGGGTGCCGGGGTATCCGGCTGGTAACTGGATATTTCCCTTAAAGGATTCAGGTCTGTATCGAAAATATAGATCCTGCTGCCGCTTGCAACAATGAGCCTGCCCCTGCTGGTATTGACAAAACGGTTTCTTTCACCTTCAAAATCATTTGTATGTGAAAGCTGGTCCCAGCTGCCGTCTTCATAAACATATACTATATCCCTTTCCTGGTCAGTGCGGTTGGCAATCAGCCTGCCGTCAATGCTTTTGATGAAGTTAAACGCTTCTGCGCCAGTTCCGCTTATCTCAAACCTTTCCCAGTTATTGAAGTCCGCAAGGTTGTCAGCGTCCGTTGCGGCATGAAGCAGACCGGCATTTGTTGCTGCGTAAATTACGGAATCAGTTACCAGCAAGTCATTTACATTTACCATGCTTCCGTGCGGCCCGATAAACCAGGTGTCGAGTATGAGCCTTCCGGCTATGTCCAGTTCCACTATACCAAAATCGCACGCCAAAAGGGCCCTGCCATCACTGACAATAATTTTGTTTATTCTCTTGCTGCCAAGGATGGAGGCATCCAGTATGTCGGATATGTTACTGACCAGACCGTCTGAAATCAGGTCCAGGTTACCGTTCTCATAGCCGATCAGCAGTTGTTCCCGCTCTCCGGCCCATGCTATGCCGGATATGCCAAAATCGCTCAGACCGTCAACTTTGCTGAGACGCTCCAGGCTGCTGTCGTGTTTGTTGTAAACTACAAGCCCGTATGGTGTAGCACCGATTATCCGGCCCGGGCTTTCAGCGATACTGATAATATTGTTGTTAGGCAGGTGGTGTCGCCACTGGCCTATTGCCATACCATTGTCAGCTGCTGCCCTCACCGCAATACCGGTGATGAATGCAAATATCAGTATATACGGCAACAGTATTCTTGTGTTGTTCATTTTTCTGCATTGATCTGTGGGCCGGGGTGTGTCAGAAAACCTCCCGCCTGAAATAATCCCTTGGAGAATCCCGTTGCTCTACCTTTGAACAGTCGGTTTCCAGCGACGGGGTGGTGAGTGGTGCTTCAAAATCCCCCATGCTGATATCAAGACTTTCGTCTTCGTAGATCTTCGTCATGAATTTAGCCCAGATAGGCAATGCGGTATTGGCACCCTGGCCCAGGCTCAGATCCCTGAACCGGATACCCCTGTCCTCACCACCTACCCAGGAGCCTGCAACCAGGTCGGGGGTAATACCAACAAACCATCCATCTGAATTGCTCTGTGTTGTACCCGTTTTACCTGCTATCGGATGATCAAAACCATACCTGAACCCCAGCCGTCTTCCGGTTCCTTCAGACACCACACCCTTCATCAGCTCCAGCATAAGCCAGGCAGTTTCTTCATTCATTGCCTCTTCCCTGTGGGGAATAAAAGCTTCAACCAGGTTACCACCCTGGTCCTCTATCCTGGTTATAAAGCTGGGTTCAATATATACTCCTTTGTTTGCAAAGGTTGCCTGTGCACCGACCACCTCATATACCGACAGGTCAGGAGTGCCCAAAGCAATTGCATAAACCGGATCCATCTCGCTCTTTACCCCCATTCTCCTTACAAGCCTTATCAGGGCCTCCGGGGAGTATCTCTTCATCAGGAAGGCAGAGATATAGTTAGTTGAGTTTGCCAGGGCCCACTGCAGTGTCACCATTTCTCCCTCACGGTCGTCACTTGAATTCCTTGGCGTCCAAACAGTGCCGTCCCATAGCTCAAAGCTTACGGGTGTGTTGGGTACCTGTGTGCAAGGGCCGAACTCCCCTTCCTGCATTGCCAGGGTATACAGGAATGGCTTGAACACTGACCCGACCTGACGACGGCTTCCTGTTACATGATCAAACTTGAAGTGCCTGAAGTCGTTGCCGCCCACATATGCTTTCACATGACCGGTGTGTGGCTCAACAGCCATAAGGGATGCATTCAAAAAGTGTTTATAGTACCAGATTGAATCCAGGGGCGTCATTATTGTATCTATATCTCCCTCCCAGGAAAATATACGCATCGGTACAGGTCTGTCAAAGCTGGCAAGTATGGAGTCTTCAGGCAGACCCTGCCTTCTGAGGTTACTGTATCTGTCAGAACGTCTTATTGTCCGGTTTATGTTCTCTTCGATCTGCTGAGTTGTGAGGTCGGTATCATAAGGAGCATTTGTATAGCCCCTCCAGTGCCTGTGGAATGTTGGCTGGAGGTAATTGCCCATATGTTCCCTTATGGCTTCTTCTGCATACCTCTGCATACGCGAATCTATCGTGGTGTATATCCTGAGGCCGTCGCGGTAAATATCATAAGGGGTGCCGTCGGGCTTGAATCTGTTCTGGCTCCACGCCCTTAGCTCATTTCGAAGGTATTCGCGTAAATAGGTAGCTATCCCTGTATGCTGGTCCTGTATCTGAAATTCTGACATGTCCAGGGGCATGCTTTGCAGGGAGTCGAGCTCCTCAATACTTATGAACTGGTAGCGGGCCATCTGGGTAAGTACAATCTGACGGCGGTTAAATGCCCTCTCGGAGTTGCGTACCGGGTGGTACCATGAAGGGGCTTTAAGCATGCCGACAAGGAGTGCTGCCTCTTCAGCCTTCATCTCTTCGGGAGTGGTGTTGAAATATGTCTTTGCTGCAGATTTGATGCCGAATGCGTGGCTGCCGAAGTCGACAGTATTAAGGTACATTGCAATTATTTCGTTCTTGGTATAGTTCCTCTCCAGCCTTGCTGCAGTTACCCACTCCTTGAGCTTTATAATAACTATCTGGGCCAGGCTTGGATTTTCCTGCCTGGGGAAGAGGTTCTTGGCCAGCTGCTGGCTGAGGGTACTGCCGCCTCCTGCACTTCTCTGGCCTCCGATTATGTTCCTGAAAAGGACCCTGAAAATACTACGTATGTCGACACCTGAATGGTACCTGAAACGAATGTCCTCAGTAGCCAGAAGAGCATTGACAATATTCGGCGAGAGATCTTCAAAATGAACATTTGACCTGTTATGGATATAAAAAGTCCCGATAAGCTCCCCGTCAGCCGAATAGATCTCGCTAGCCAGGTTGCTCCTGGGGTTTTCAAGCTCCTCAAATGAGGGCATAAATCCCCACAGACCGATTGATATCGTAAAGAAAAGCAGGAACACCAATAAAACCGGGGCTGCAAACAGTATCCAGAAGATCTTAAGGATTTTTCTTTTCCTTGTGCTTTTTTTATTCATTTAACTATTGCTGCTGATGATATTAATTAAAAACGATTCGATGGTGTGTTTATTATTTTTTTTCTATCCTTATACCTACATCCGACAGCCCTTTTAGTGTGTCGTGACGCATGCCCTGATAAACTGTGAAACGGTATGTTCCGCTTTCCGGAAACCATACATCATCACGGAACAGGAAGCGGTTTGACCTTATCCTTCCCGAACCTTTTCCTGTCCACTGCCCCCTTCTGTCGGCCAGGACACATTCCAGGGTATCCCTTATGGTCCTGTTTCCCGGAAACTCTATATCCAAAAACAAAAACAGGTTGCTGTATTCATATTCTGTTGTATTCCTGACATCAATAAAGAGCTGGTGGAGCGAAACGGTATCCTCGATTTCTGCCTCAAAAAGGATACCATCTCTGTAATGCCATCCTTCAGCAGGCAGGCTGCCGTGTTCATGATATACAACGCCGGGCTGGCATGAGGCCATGAATACAACGCTCAAGCAGAAGAAAGCTATCTGTAACTGCCTGTTGGTTAGCATATAACTATTTGTTTTTATTGAAGGGATATTTGACTTTTTATAAGCGGGGAGCATAATACAAGGTTGAACCTATTGCTCATTGCCTCTGTTGTTTTTGTTTGCCTTTGACCTCTTTTTCCTCTTTTTGCTTTTTTTTGCAGTCTTTGGTTTGTCAAAACGGGTAAGGCTATCTTCAAGGTTATTGCTTTCTGTGCTGAAGTTGTCGGCCGGGCCGGTTGGTTCAATCCCCTGATAGTCCTCAATATCATCGGGCCTTTGGTCTTTCCGGTTCATTTCGATTATCTCCTTTGCCCTTTCGGTGGATATCGTTACTATATGCCCCGGGCTTTCCTTGTAAGAATAACACATCATACGCCTGAGAACATCCATCTTCTGGAATGTGGCTTCACCCTTCCTGGTAAGCAGTGTGGTTTCAGTGTCGGGAAAGTCTTTTAGCATATCCTGGTAACATGCGTCTTCATAATTAATACAGCATTTCAGTTTACTGCACTGTCCGGCAAGCTTTTGCGGGTTAAGCGATAATTGCTGGGTTCTGGCGCTGTTTGTTGAAACGGATGTGAACTTTGTAAGCCAGGTTGAACAGCACAGTTCCCTGCCGCATGAACCTATGCCACCGAGCCTGCTGGCTTCCTGCCTCATGCCTATCTGCCGCATTTCTATCCTGACACCGAACGCATCGGCAAGAACACGTATCAGTTCCCTGAAGTCCACCCTGTCATCTGCAGTATAGTAGAAGATCGCCTTCGTTCTGTCGCCCTGGTACTCTACATCGCTTATCTTCATATCCAGGCTGAGAGAATCGGCAATCTCCCTGGAGCGGAACATTGTTGAGTCTTCCTGCTTGACTGCCGTTACCCATTTTTCGATATCCGATACTTTTGCCTTCCGGTAAACCCTCCTGATCTCTTCGCTGTCAGGGTCCACTTTTTTGTTTTTCAGTTGAAGCCTGACTACCTCGCCCGTAAGTGTAACAATCCCGATATCATGTCCTGGTGATGCCTCAACCGCTACAATGTCGCCTGTTTTAAGATCCATATCCGGTGTGGCTCGGAAGAAGTCCTTCCTGCTGTTTTTAAAGCGCACCTCAACAATATCGGAAACTGGTGAAACCTCGGGTGGTTTTATATTCCGGAGCCAGTCGAAGGCATCCAGCTTATTGCATGAGTGCCTGAACACATCCAGCTGCCTGGTATGTGGCTGGGGCGAGCAGCAGCAACCCCTTGACATGAATGCATTTTGATCCTTTTTATCCAAAGTGCGAGGTTTTAGTCTGCAAAGTTAAGAAAAATGTTTGTGTCAGCTAGTTTTCTCGTGCATCAGGGCATGAAGCCTGAACGACAGGTCAGCGAAGAGTATCCTTGAATTTGCATTCCTTTCAAGGTGCATGATTGCCTGGTTGAACTCTTCAACTATCCGGAGTATGTTGCGGTGGTTTACAAATGGTGCAAATTTCCCGATGAATTCCCTCTCTTCGTCCTCAAGCCTTATAAGGCCTGTTGTATTATAGTTGTGATACAGGCACATTCTGAATATTTTCAGACCGTATTGAAAAAAGGCTTTCTGGTTCTCTCTTCCTGACCTGACTGTATTTTCGATCCACTTTAGTATCATTCCTGTGTCATTTTTAAAACAGGCCCTCATCCACTCCCTGAAGGTGTCGAAGTCGGCAAGTAGGTCTTCGTCATTGCGGCAAAGCTTCAGTGCCTCTGTAACGCTTCCCCCTGTGATAAAACTAATCTGCTGTGCCTTTTTGTCATCAAGCCCGAACTTCTCCTTCAAACCCAGATACACATCCTTTTCTGAGGGCAGGGGCACCCTTGTTATATGTGTGCGCGACAGAATAGTGTTAATTATCCTGTCCTTGTTCTCCGATACCATAATAAAAAGGGTGTTCCCGGGGGGCTCTTCCAATACTTTCAATAGCTTCGGGGCTGCTGCATGATAGAGCTTTTCAAGCATATATATGAATATGATGCGGTATGGGCTTTCGTACGACTTCATGCCAAGAACCCTGATAATATCGTTGCAGTCTTCGGTATTGATAATTGCCTGTTTGTTTTCTATACCCATCTGTTCCAGCCAATCTGTCCAGCTTATATATGGGTTGCTGAGCAGCGCCTCCCTCCATGATTTCATAAAAAGCCTGCTGCTTGCATTCATTTTGTGCTCCTGGTTGGGGGCAGTCGGAAAGAAGAAATGAAGGTCAGGATGTGCGAGTTTGTCGAGCTTTAAACAGGACGGGCACTTGCCGCATGCATCCTCAGCTCCCCTATCTCTGCACAGCACATAGCGGGCAAAGCCCAGGCCAAGCGCAAGTGCTCCCGAGTCTTCAGGGCCCAGCAGAAGCATTGCATGACCCGTACGCTTGCCGGCCACTTTCTGTATTAACCTCCCCTTAAGGTCAGAATGTCCTATTACCTGACTGAACAACATTATCGTATTGAATTGCGTTTATAACACTTGCCTGGCGAGGCTTAACGCCTAGCCTCTAACCGAGGCTCAAACCTACATCTTTTTTAGGGAAAGGCAAAGGATTTTTAAATACATTGATTTGGCCCGGTTTTTGATATGGGAGTGCGGCCCGGCAACAGTTGAACAATATTGTAATGAGATTGTTGAAACTAAGCTAATTGAGAAAATATGCGGGCTTTTTATGCACGAATCAAACAGTATATGAACAAACAACGAAAAAGTATTATTCTCTTCGTTGCCATACCCCTTCTTATTTTGTCAGTGATAATGACGGTTCGCAGCTTTGAGGCTGAAGAACTTCAATTGCACGAAGAGACAGAAGCAGGGTTTGACCTTGAAAATATTATTGAAAGAGGAGTAATAAGGGCTGTTGCTGATTACAGTTCGACGAACTATTTTGTCTACCGGGGTGAGCCAATGGGATTCCACCTGGATCTTCTGAAACAGTTCGCAGCCCATATAGGAGTTGACCTGGAGCTTTCGGTCGCCAACGGTATACAGGAAAGCATTGACGCCCTGTATGAAGATGACGGCAGCGACATTATTGCCCGTAACCTAACGGTTACGAACTCAAGAAGACAGCATCTGGCCTTTACCGAGCCACACAGCCGTACCCGGCAGGTGCTTGTTCAGAGAAAACCATCCCAGTGGTACAATATGAGGGCTTCCGCCATCGAAGACAATCTGATACGCAGCCAGCTTGATCTTGGCGGTAAAACCGTACATGTGCAGAAAAACTCATCCTCAGTTATGCGGCTGCGGCATCTGATGGAAGAAATAGGAGATACCATATTTATAGTGGAACGCGAAGAGAGCTCCGAACAGCTTATAGAGCTTGTGGCAAACGGTGATATTGACTACACCGTAAGCGATGACAACCTGGCACGGCTTAATGAGATGTATTTTGCGAATATCGATGCACAGACGCCTCTAAGCTTCGAACAGAACCTTTCATGGGCAGTACGCAAAGATTCCCCGCAGCTGTTGGAGGCAATAGACAGCTGGCTGAAGGAGTTCAGGAATACCAGGCAGTATGCTGATATTTACAATAAATATTTCAACAATCCACGCAGTGTGTTTATTGCAAAAAGTGAGCTTCACTCCCTTGGTGGTGGACGAATCTCCGATTTTGATGAATATTTCAAAAGGTATGCCGATATAGTTGGCTGGGACTGGCGGCTAATTGCCTCTCTCTCTTACCAGGAATCGCGCTTCAACCCTTCAGCTGTTTCATGGGCCGGGGCGTTTGGAATAATGCAACTGATGCCAGGCACCGCCGACATGCTGAATGTTGACGAAAATTCGAACGTTCAGGAACACATCTCTGCGGGGATAAGATACCTGAGATGGCTGGATGAGAGACTCTCGGAAGAGATTATGGATGAACAGCAGCGCACGAAGTTCGTCCTGGCCTCATATAACGCCGGGCTGGGCCATGTTCTGGACGCTAGGAGGCTGGCGGAAAAGTACGGTAAAGACCCAAATGTCTGGAGAGGCAGTGTTGATTATTTCCTGCTCAATAAATCCAACCCGAAATACTACCTTGATCCGGTAGTCAGGCATGGTTATGCAAGGGGGTCGGAGCCTTACCACTATGTAAGCGAGATAATGGAAAGATACAGGCACTACAAGAACGCTCTTTCCGGGTAATAATCCATCAGTGTGCCTCAAGCCAGTTGGATCCGGTGTTCATTTCCACCACTACCGGCACCTTCAGCCCCAGGGCTGTCTTCATTTTCTTTTCAACTACGGGCATTAGCTCATCAAGTTCATCAATGTGGGCATCGAATACCAGTTCGTCATGAACCTGAAGTATCATCTTGCTTTGCATTTTCTTTTTCTCCATTGCCCTGTGTATATCAATCATTGCGATCTTGATCATATCGGCCGCAGTACCCTGTACGGGTGCGTTTATGGCGTTTCTTTCGGCATAACCCCTTACTACGCTGTTTGAACTGTTTATATCGCGTATTTGTCTTCTTCGGCCCAGCATCGTCTGAACATAGCCATGCTCCCTGGCAAATGCGATGTTTTTGTCCATATACTCCTTTACTCCAGGGTATTTACTGAAGTACTGGCCGATGATTGCGGCAGCATCCTGGCGTGATATTCCAAGGCGCTCTGAAAGTCCGAAAGCAGATATTCCGTATACTATGCCGAAGTTGACAGTTTTGGCATTCCTTCGCATTTCCCTGCTTACTGCATCAAGAGGAACATCATATACCTTTGATGCGGTTGCGGTATGTATGTCAAGGCCTTGACGGAATGCTTCCATCATGCCGTTATCTTCACTAAGTGAAGCGATGATACGCAGCTCTATCTGGCTGTAGTCGGCAGCCAGCAGGGTGAAACTCTCCCCCCTCGGAACAAAGGCCTTCCTAATGAGCCTCCCTTCCTGGGTGCGTATAGGAATGTTCTGCAGGTTGGGGTTGTTTGACGAAAGCCTGCCTGTTGCCGCTATGGCCTGGTTAAATGAAGTATGTATCCTGCCTGTTTTATCTGATATTAGTTTTGGCAGGGCCTCAACATAGGTTGACCTTAGCTTGCTCAGGGAACGATACTCCAGAATCTTGTCTATTACCGGGTGTTTGTCCCTGAGCTTTGACAGAACATCTTCGCTGGTTGAGTATTGCCTGGTCCTGGTCCTTCTTGCCTTTGCACTAATCTTTAACTTGTCGAAAAGAATGTCGCCCAGTTGTTTTGGTGAACTTATATTGAAGCTCTCGCCGGCCAGTTCATATATCTCCTTTTCTACCCTTGCGATCTCAGCAGCAAGTACCTTTGAGTAATCAGAAAGGGCATCCCTGTCAATACGTACTCCCTCGTTTTCCATATCGGCCAGAACCTTCACAAGCGGGGTTTCGATATTCTCAAAAATGTCTGTAAGACCCTGTTCCTTCAGCATCGGTTCAAATATGTTCCTCAGCTGCAGTGTAATGTCGGCATCTTCGCAGGCATATGGGGACACCTTTTCAAGGGGTATATCCCTCATGCTCTTTTGTGTCTTGCCCCTCTTGCCGATCAGTTGTTCTATTGGCACCGGACGGTAACCCAGGTAGGTTTCAGCCAGTGCATCCATATTATGCCTCATATCAGGCTGGAGCAGATAGTGTGCAAGCATGGTGTCGAACAGCTTGCCCTGTACCTCAATGCCGTAAGGCTTTAAAACTCCGATGTCGAACTTAAGGTTCTGCCCGGTTTTTTCTATTCCTGGGTTTTCAAAGGCTTTTTTGAATATCCCGGCCCTTTTTACCGCATTTTCTATCTCTGGAGGAAAGGGTACATAGAAGGCCTCTCCCTTTTTAACTGAAAAGGCAATGCCTACAAGATCACTGTTCCTGGTATTGAGGCTTCCGGTCTCGGTATCGAAGCAGAACATGGATGAACCTTCAAGCTGCCTGGCAAGCTTCATTAAGTCTTTTTCGTTTTCAATGGCCAGGTATTTTTTCTCACTGCTCATCTCCTTAAGCCTTCTGGCTGCATCCTCCTCGGGGTCGCCAAATGGATCGCTGTTGTCAAAAAGCCCCATCTGTCCTCCCTGCCTTGCAGCTTTTCTGCCTGTATGTTCAGGGATTATCTCCCTGTCGGAGAATACCCTTTTTGCAAAGGTTCTGAACTCAAGTTCTTCGAAAAGGGGAATGAGAAAGTCGGGATCAGGCTCTTTTCTCCTCAATTGCTGTATTGATGTATTAATCGGAACGTCAAGTATTATGGTTGCCAGGCTTTTTGACATCAGTGCCTGCTGCCTGTTCTCCCCCAGGCTTTCGCGGCTGCGCTTCTCCTTTACCTGGTCGAGGTTTTCAAGCAGGTTTTCAACCGAGCCGAACTGCGTTATCAGGCTTTTTGCCTTTTTCTCACCGATTCCGGGTACCCCGGGTATATTGTCGGATGAATCCCCCCACAGTCCGAGGATATCTATTAACTGTTCCGGCCTTTCTATTCCGAAGCGTTCGCAGACTTCGCCAACACCCCATATTTCAGCATCATTGCCCTTTCTTGCTGGTTTTAGCATAAAGACATTTTCCGAAACAAGCTGGCCGAAGTCCTTGTCGGATGTCATCATATAAACGGTAAATCCCTCCTGTTCAGCCCTTTTTGCCATGGTACCTATTATATCATCCGCCTCGTATCCCTCCATTATCAATACCGGTATGCGGAAGCCCTCAAGCAACTGTTTTATGTAGGGCAGGGAGGATGCAATGTCCTCAGGCATATCCTCGCGGTTTGCCTTATATCCTGAAAAGTCAGTCTTTCTCAATGTAGGTGCTAGAGAATCAAACGCCACTGCTATATGTGTGGGATCCTCCTTTTTCAGAACCTCTGTAAGAGTGTTGGCAAAGCCAAGTATAGCTGAAGTGTTAAGGCCTTTTGAGTTTATTCTCGGGTTTCTGTTAAGGGCATAATAGGCCCGGTATATCAGGGCCATGGCGTCGAGCAGCAGTAGCTTCTTGTTCTCGGGCATATTTGTTGTGTTTTTGGCAAATATAGTCAATTAAACCCTGTGTATAAGTCAAACGGCGAGGGGAAAAAACAAAGCCTGGCTTTGAGGGCCAGGCTTCATCCATTAACCAAAACAACATGAAAAGTAATTGCATGTATTAGAAACAAATCCAATTCAATGAAGAACATCACAAAATGCGTGCCAGGCAACATTTTTATTTGGTTTTTATATTGTTGTTTCTAAAAATACCAGCGGTATGCAATGTTTATGTTGCGGCCGGGCATGGCAATATTCCTGTCTTCAATGCGGGAGAGGTGGTCTCTGTAAACCTGGTTGGTAAGGTTTTCACCCCTTAATATGATTACATGCCTGCCACCGTGGTCAAGGCGATATCCGGCCTGCGCTCCCAGCAGGGTATATCCTTCAGTAATATCTTCCTCCGGAGCTACCCTGTCCTGCCTGGATACGTTCTGCAGCCTGAAGCCCATCCAGAATTGTCCAAAATTATATTCACCCCCCAGCATAAGCCTGAATGGCGGTATAAAGGGAAGGTACTCATCGCCATTGCCGGTCCGCCTCCCGTTTACATAATCTGCCGACATATTTATCAGGAGATTGTCGGTAGCATTGAAGTCAAAACTAAGCTCACCTCCGAACAGCCTTGCCTCGTCACCCTGGTATCTGAAAATCCGGTAGCCGGAAGACTCATCTGTCTGTCCGGTATGTTCGAACACTATAAAGTTCAAAAAGTGGTTCAGGTATAATGCGGTTTCAACCTTTACCCGGTCGTTACTGTAATTTACAAAGAGGTCACCTCCGTGGCCTATCTCATCCTTGAGGTCGGGATCGCCAATCTCATACACTCCCGCACCCAGGTGCACTCCGTCTGTATACAACTCTTCAACAATCGGGTTCCTGTGCGACCTTGCCAGCTGTCCGCCTATTTCCCAACCCCGGGCCGGACGCAGGTTCATGCCTATGGAGCCTGAGTAATTGAATGCATTACGCGTGGCACTTATATCCGGAAACAGTTCGTTTGAAAGTGCAGCCGTGTGCTGAAAATCAAGCCTGATACCGGCCTGCAGCCTGAGCCGGTTGGTAAGGGGCACTTCCTGGAAAGTGAAAACAGCCATTGAAAGCCTCCTTTCACCGGGGGTATATGCCTCATCACCTCCAACATCCATATTATGCGCAAATATGTTCATGCCTACCGCTCCCCTGTCAACTATGCCCGTAGGTTTATGCTGCAGGGTTAATGTCGAGCTGAACGTGTACTTTTCATACAAAAGCTCAACATCTTCATCCCATAAACCTTCTTCTTCCATCTCCATTTCAATTTCCTCCTGATAAAGCCTGCTGGCGTTGAACCGGAGCTGTGCCCTGTCGAACAGGCTGTTCAATTCGCGGTAGAAATTTCCCTGCAGGCCCTGCCTCTGCAGTCTTATTTCCACTTTTTCATCCTCTTCCATTGATTCAGGGATCTCGTAATTCTGGTTTACAAAACCTGCACTGATGCCTCCCCTCAGGCCTTCATTTTTAAAGCTGAAACCTGCAGCCCCGTCGTAATTCCTCATTGATGTGTTCCACACCCTTCCTTCAGGAGTCCGGATATCGCCCGACTGCCTGTAACTGAACCTGCCCGTGAATGCATTTTTCTCGGTTCCGTATGTGTAACGTGCAAAACCGGCACCCATATCGTTCACTGTTGAGGCTTGTGCAGATAGTATACCTGAAGTGCCCATATCCCAGTTATCAGGTATATCGGTCGTGATCAGGTTAATTACACCCCCGAGGGCGCTGGAGCCGTAAAGCAGACTTGCAGGCCCCCTTACAACCTCTATCCTGCTTGTGGCCAAAGGATCCATTGTGATACTGTGGTCTGCGGAAGTTTCTGAAATGTCCCCCATGCGTTCTCCGTTTTGAAGTATTAGTATGCGGTCGCCGTCAAGACCCCGTATTACCGGTCTTGAGGGAGCAGAACCAAAAGATCGCATATTGACGCCGGGTTCGGATCTGAGCATTTCGCCTATGGATGCCTCACTTCGCCTCTGCAGAGCTTCGCCCACGAATGCCTGGTCAGGCTGGTACCGGAAACCGCTCCCTGTCGGAGATGAAGTAAACACTACTTCTGCAAGATCAAGGGCAGTCGGGTTAACCTCGATATCTACCTCAATGGTCCTCCCTGCCTCCGTCACAATATCAGTGCTTTCAGTCGAGTAGCCCATTCCCTGAACTACAAGGCGGTGCTCGCCTACTGGCAGATTGGTAATAAGGTAATGACCGGATGCATCTGTTATTGTACCTAT
Organism: Bacteroidales bacterium; assembly: GCA_007134525.1. GTDB lineage: Bacteria > Bacteroidota > Bacteroidia > Bacteroidales > UBA7960 > PUPG01. The sequence continues at coordinate 18,893 of SLKR01000082.1, forward strand.
ACGTGTTCCTTCGATGATGATATTTATAAAGGGTATATGTTCCCCTGTTTCTGCGTCGATAATATGGCCGAAAACATTGGCATCTGTTGCCGGACGTTGTTGTTCTGCCGCCGGTAATATAAGTGGCAGACTCAGCAGAACTGGCAATATGATATACAGTATACTGCGCATATTTAAAGAAGTTTTAAGATTTACTAAAATGAAAACTGGCACTGGTTGGTTGTTATGCCAAAGAAGTCATAAGCATGAGGGTGGCCCCCTGATTAAATCAGGCCCGAGATGTTTTTCCTGTATGAGCTGGCTTATGGGGGAAGGAACCCACTCCTTCTTTTTTTCAAGTATAAGGCCAAGCAGTATAAGGACTACAGAGAGAAGAGCCATCGAGTGCATTATCTGTGCCAGCACCAGAAGCTCTGAATCACTGTGTTTGTGATCCTGAAAGGGTGTGGTCCCGTCATTGCTGGTGTTGAAGGGGTGGGCGTGCTTAATTGCAATTCCGTTGTCGCTCTGGTGGTAATGCCAGTTGGCTGAAATATTGTAGTACAACAGTGATATAGCAAGTATCGTGATAATTGTAAGTATGTTATGCCACGGTCGGTTATTCATCGGGTAATGCTTATGACGGCGAAATTAATCCATTGTTATATATTGAACAATGTTTCCGGGCATAAGTTTGCACTTTTTAATAATTTTTCAGGAGATGGCCCTCCTTTGTTTTTCAAATTTCTGGTATTCCCGGCCCTGCATTATCTCCCCGAGTGAAACGGCCAGGTGGTAAACCTCTTCAAATGAGTTGTAAAGGGCCACGGGCGCTATTCGTATGGTGTCCGGGGTCCTGAAGTCAGGAATGTACCCCCTTTTTTTGAGTGCTTCGTTTATGCGTAGAGCTTCCTTATTGTGGCAAATGGCTATGTGCCCGCCCCGCCTGCTGTCCTCTCCGGGGGTGCTGATTTTCAGGTCATGGCCTTTCAGTGCCGGTAATTTTTCGAGCATCTCCCTGAAAAAGGCCGTAAGTTTAAGGGATTTTTCCCGGATGTTTTCTATTCCTGCCTCGAGCATTATCTTAAGTGAGCCTTCCATTGTCGAGGCTCCGAGTACCCCGGGTGAGGAGATCTGCCAGCCCCCTGCACTCTTTTCATGCTCGAATTCCAGCGACATATCGAACTGTTTCTCTTTAATGTATCCGAACCATCCTGCCATAAGGGGCTCCTTGTCAAAATGCTTTTTGTTGATGTATAAAAATGCGGTACATCCCGGTCCGCCATTAAGGTATTTGTAACTGCAGAAGGTGGCGAAGTCGACTCCCCACTTGCTGAAGTGGTGGGGCACTGCCCCGGCTGAATGGCTGCAGTCAAAGCCGATGGGGATCCCCCTCTTGTTTGCCTCACGACTCAGATACTCCATGTCCAGAAGCTGGGCACTTGTAAAAAGCACTGACGGCAGGTATACCAGGGCAACATCCCCGGTCATCATCGACACTATCTTATCTTCACTTATTGTCTTTCCGTCGGCCGAAGGTACAAGCAACAACTCCTTTTCAGGGTCGAGGCCCTTTTGCAGTATCTGCCCCCTGAGGGCATAAATGTCGGATGGGAAGTTCAGCTCATCGGCAAGTATTTTCGTTTTACTGCCCCCGGGATTATAGAAGGTACTTATCAAAGAGTGTATATTAACAGTAGTAGTGCCCGTGAATATAAGCTCACCTTTCCCGGCTCCGACAAGTTCTGAAGCCATTTCACCAATTTGTTCCGCAAACCAGAACCAGGGTCTTCCCGCCTCAAGCCATCCTCTTATACCCAGGGTTTTCCACTCATTCAGTACACGCATCAGCGACTCTTCGGCATCCTTGCTGAGCAGGCCCAGAGAGTTGCCGTCGAGGTATACAGTGCCTGTGGGAATGTAGAAGCGTTCCCGGAAGCCGGAAAGGGGATCATTCAGATCCAGTTGCTTTGCCTTTTGAAGAAAAAAATCCTCCATAACGGAGCTATATAGCACTTCTGAATTGCCGCAGGAACCTCAGGTCGTTTTCGAAAAACATCCTCAGGTCCTTTATCTGGTAAAGATTCATGGCGATGCGCTCTATACCCATGCCAAATGCATAGCCTGAATATTTCCGGCTGTCAATGCCGCAGTTTTCAAGTACGTTAGGGTCTACCATTCCGCAACCCATGACCTCTATCCACCCGCTGTACTTGCAGATCGTGCAGCCGGGGCCACCACAGATATTGCACGACACATCCATCTCGGCAGATGGTTCGGTGAAGGGGAAGAAGGAGGGGCGAAGGCGTATCCTTGTACTCTCGCCGAACATCTCACGGGCAAAGTATAGCAGGCATTGTTTCATGTCGGCGAAGGAAACACCTTCGTCGATATACAGGCCTTCGACCTGGTGGAATATGCAGTGTGCCCTTGCCGATATTGCCTCATTGCGAAACACCCTGCCGGGAGAGATTGTCCTTATCGGGGGCTTTTGGTTTTCCATTACCCTTACCTGCACTGAGGAGGTGTGTGTGCGAAGTGCTATGTCAGGGTTCTTGCTTACAAAGAAGGTATCCTGCATATCTCTGGCAGGGTGTTCCTCAGGAAAGTTAAGGGCACTGAAGTTGTGCCAGTCGTCCTCTATTTCAGGTCCCTCGGATATAACGAAGCCTATCCTTTCAAATATGCCGTTTATCCTGTTCCGCACTACCGACAGCGGGTGCCGGCTGCCAATGGGGTTGAAGCGAGCGGGCATTGTGGTGTCTGGCTTTTTGTCAGACATTTTTTTATTCAATGCTTCCTGCTCAAGCCCGGACTTAATTGCTGCCAGTTTTTTGACAGCCTCCTGCTTGAGGATGTTCAGCTGCCTGCCGACCTCCTTGCGTTCTGAAGGATCAACTGATTTGAAATCCTTGAAAAGGGAGGGTATTTCTCCTTTTTTGGATAGTAACCTGATTCTGAGCTCCTCCACCTGCTCAAGCGATGTGGCATTGAATTCCCTTACTTCCTCGAGCAGGGCCTTGATCTTTTCAATCATGGGGAAATGAACTTTTTTATTTTGATCTTAGTCGAGTATCTCAATGCTGATAATTGATATATCTTCAACCGGGCGGTCCCTGTCGTCGGTCTGTGAGGCAGCAATGCTGTCAATAACTTCAAGGCCGGATGTTACCTGTCCGAATACGGTATATGCATCGTCAAGATGAGGAGTGCCCCCCAGAGTTGTGTATTTCTCCCTCTGTTCTTCCGTAAAGGGTTTGTTCCTGTCCTGTTCCATCTGGTCAAGCTCTTCATTGCTCCATATCCTTCCCTGTACAATGTAGAATTGTGACCCGGAAGAGCGACGTTGAGGATTGACCTGGTCGCCCTGGCGTGCTGCCGCAATGGCTCCCTTTTTATGGAAGAGTCCTTCAACTATCTCGGCCGGTATGGTGTAACCCGGCCCCCCGGACCCCAAAACCTCTCCGGGTGCTGCATCCCTGCTGTGCGGGTCACCGGTCTGTATCATGAACTCTTTAATCACCCTGTGAAACAGGACTCCGTCGTAAAAACCTTCCTCTGCCAGTTTTATAAAGTTATCCCTGTGTTCAGGAGTCTGGCCGTACAATACTATGTCTATATCTCCCTTGTCGGTACGGATCAGAAGATCCCGGGAGTTGCTGCTGTTTCCGCTCTTTGTGCATCCCATAAATAAAAAAGCTCCTAAGAATATTAGTGTAAATAATAGTGTACTATATCTTGTTCTCATTGTGCATAAAGGATTTGTGAAGGCCCAAAGTTACATATTTTAAATAAAACCGGGGTTAACTAAAGAGCTATTCTGTTTTCAGCACATCTGCCGGGTTTCTCATTGCCGCCCTGGTTGTAAATGGTATTATTGAGGCGAGTGCTATTGCAAGCACAATCAGGAATGAGACAGCGAAATGGTGCCAGCCAATGCTTACTGAGTCAGCATAGTTGTCCAGCCATCTTTGCAATATTACATAAGATACCGGCAGGGCTATGGCTCCTCCGGTTATTATCCCTCCCATAAACCTTTTGCTTAGTGAGAGGTTTATTCTGAAAACGGATCCGCCAAGCACCTTGCGGATGCTTATCTCCCTTTTTCGCTGGTCCAGGACAAAGAGGGTTAGGCCAAAAAGCCCCAGACAGCTTATTGTTATGCACAGGAAGGCAAACCACAAGAACAGCCTCATAAGGTTAGACTCAGGGCGGTACTGTGCCCTTATTATCTCCTCAACCGAACGCATATCAAAATATTCTCCTGGAAAAAAAGAAGAAAAGACCTCTTCTATCCTTTGTAACAGATAGGGGTCATTGTCAGAAATCCTTATGTTCAGGGTGCTGATCCGGTCAGGGTCGTAAATATATAAAGCAGGCTCTACCGGGCTGTGAAGTGGATAGTAGTTATAGTCCTTTACTACGCCAATAACGGTATGGTGCTCAAAATCAGCATCCGGGTAGTCGTTGTTGACAAAACGCATCCCGACCGGATCGTCCCAGCCCAGGGTACGTACTGCAGATTCGTTTAATATAATGCTGCTCAACTGGTCTGTCCTCAGATCCGGGTCGAAATTCCTGCCCTTGATAATCCCGGTCTCCATGGCAGGAAAAAACCAGGGGTCGACATAACCATACCTTACCATTATCTTTGACTTTTCAGTGTCGTCGGCATATGCGCTGCTTTGCCTTCCGGCAACCCCATTATATGCACTCGCCGCCCCGGCTGCCTCTACTCCGGGAGTTCCAAGTATGGCATTCCTGAAATCATGAATAACCTCACCGGCATTCTGCATGTGAAGGTTCAGCCTGACAAGGTTCTTTTCGTTGAACCCCTTGTCTTTGGATTGCAGATACCTTGCCTGATCCTGTATTAATGCCGTGGAGAAGATCAATGCTGAGGATATTATGAACTGGAAAACCACCAGTGCCTTCCTGAGCCTGCCTGATCCGGAATCCGGTCTGTTGCCATCAGACTTAAGTGCGTCAATTGGCTTATACCGCGAGAGCAGCACTGCCGGGTAAAGGCCTGCAAGGATGCCTACTGTAAGCAAAACCCCCAGGCTTCCTGCGTTTAAAAGCCGGTTGCCGGTAATGTCGGCAACAAGCTCCTTTTGAAGAATGGTGTTGAATACCGGCAGGATGAACTCCAGCAGCATCAGGGCTATTACAATTGCGCAGAATGTAATTATAAGTGATTCGCTTGTAAATCTTATGGCCAGGGTTGCAGGAGTTGCACCGAAAAGCTTGCGCAGCCCGACCTCCTTGCCCCTGACTGATGATTGGGCTGTAGAGAGGTTTATATAGTTAATACTGGCAACTGCAAGAATAAGAAGGGCAATGCCCGAGAAGAGGTATATGCTGCTGATGTTGCCCAGGTTGTTTGCAATCTGGAACTTTATGCTGGATGATTTAAGATATATATCCCTTACCGGCTGAAGGTAAAAGCGTATTGGCATTGCAGTGGCCCATCCTGTTTCCTCTCCCATTGCACTGTAGTGCGAATTGATACTCTCCTCCAGGTCTCCCGGGTTTGCTTCCGGGTCCAGAATGATGTATGTAGCTACGG
>SLKR01000037.1 GCA_007134525.1 Bacteroidales bacterium
ATGATTATAAAAATAGCGTTCTTAAACTGTTTGGCGTATACAGTGGAAATTTCGTGCCAAAAAGCTGTTATATGACCATACTTCAATTATAAAAAGCCTTAGATCAGGGGTTAACAAAATAAGCGGCCGGGATTTAAATTATAACCATCATAAATCAGGTGTAGAGCCGATACATATTGTGGCATGCTTTCTACAATAATTTTAGTACCTTTATACTCTTGTTTTCATGGTTGCAGAGGGAAAGCCTATATACATAAATTATGTTGCGGTTTTCCCTTTCTTTTATTTCGGCTTTATTTAATGCAATATTATGGCAAAGACCCGGACAGCATTTTTCTGCAGTAATTGCGGAGCACAGTCTCCCAAATGGATGGGGCGATGTACCGCTTGTGGCGAGTGGAACACTTTTATTGAGGAGGTAGTGCAAAGGGAGTCAAAGACCGGCTCAGGTGCAGGGCAATTATCATCCCGTCCGAAACAGATCGACCAGATAGACCCTTCTTCGGGTCAGAGGATAAGTTCCGGCAGCATCGAACTGGACAGGGTGCTGGGTGGAGGTATGGTTCCGGGGGCATTAGTTCTTGTGGGGGGTGAGCCGGGAATAGGCAAGTCCACACTAATGCTTCAGGTAGCGATGCAGATGAAGGTGGACAGGATATTGTATATTTCAGGTGAAGAGAGTGATACTCAGCTGAGCATGCGGGCAAAACGCCTTAATCTGAAGCATTCCGGATGCTATATACTTACCGCAACAGATACATCTTCGATATTCAGCCATGTTGAAGAATTAAAGCCTGATATAATTATAGCAGACTCCATTCAGACACTTACAAGCAGTAATATAGATTCTTCGGCAGGCAGTATATCCCAGATAAAGGAGTGTGCCGCAGAGTTTCAACGCTACTCAAAAGAATCAGGAATCCCTGTATTCCTTATCGGGCACATAACAAAGGACGGTTCACTTGCAGGGCCCAAACTGCTGGAGCATATGGTTGATGCCGTGCTACAGTTTGAGGGTGACCATAATCATGTTTACAGGATATTGAGAGCGGTAAAGAACCGTTTCGGAAGTACCAGCGAGCTCGGAATATTTGAAATGAGGGAAAACGGTCTTCGTGAAGTCTCAAACCCCTCTGAAATGCTGCTTTCACAAAGGGAGGAAGAGGTAAGCGGAGTAACCGTATCGGCTATCATTGAGGGAATGCGTCCGGTGTTGATAGAAACTCAGGCACTGGTTAGTTCTGCAGCCTACGGTACACCCCAGAGGTCAGCTACCGGTTTTGACCTTAGGAGGATGAACATGCTTCTTGCGGTGCTCGAAAAACGTTGCGGATTCAGGATAGCTGCCAAAGATGTGTTTCTTAACGTAACTGGTGGTATAAAGGTAGATGACCCGGCAACGGATCTGGGCGTTATATGCGCAATACTATCATCGAATGAGGACATACCGGTGGGAGAGAAGGTCTGTTTTGCCGCTGAAGTTGGTCTGACAGGAGAAATTCGTCCTGTTACACGAATCGGCCAGAGGGTTCTGGAGGCAGAAAAACTTGGGTTTGAGGAGATATTTGTGTCGAAATACAATTACAAGGGCCTGGATAAAAAGGACGGAGGAATCAGGATACACCCTGTTACAAGAATAGACCAGGTCTTTCGCCTGCTCTTTGGATAGTAATACTACAGGGCCTGGCCAGTAATGTCCCGGAGGGCACCCTCAAGCTCCGCGAAGCGGAATCTGAAATCGTGCGCTTCTAACCTGGCAGGAACAGCGTGCTGGTTCTTTGTAAGAACAACCGAGCCCTTTCCGTAAACCAATCTTAGCATAAACTTTGGGATGGGAATGACAGCGGGCCGGGATAAAACCCCGGCCAGTGTTTTTGTGAACTCCGAGTTGCTAACAGCAAGGGGTGAGCAGATATTCACGGGGCCTTCAATTGCGGGTGTTTTCAGCACGAACTCAAAGGCCCTTGCAACATCCTCAATATGCACCCACGACATCTTCTGTTGCCCCCCTGCAATACGGCCGCCAAGCCCCATTCTAAAGAATGGAAGCATTTTTTTAAGTGCCCCCCCATCGCTTCCCAGCACCACACCAAAACGGAAAATAATACTCCTGCAACTGGCGGGCGTTCTGGAAGCCTCAGCCTCCCAGTCGCGGCAGAGTTTACCCAGGAACCCTTCGGAGTAATTGGTACTGGTTTCGTCATGCACACCTTCGCCTGAGTAAATACCTACGGCTGATGCGCAAATGAACGTACGGGGAACAGGGTTCATATATTGCATTGCACCTACTATCTTCCGGGTGGTATTCACCCTGCTGTCATAGATTTCATTCCGGTTTTTCCTTGTCCATCGCCTGATAAGCGGAGCGCCCGAAAGATGAATGATCACATCAGCACCTGCCAGTGTTGATGCAAGTGAGTGGTCGTCGAGACTGAAAACCTCCCTGCCCGGGGATATAATATCATTACCCTGCAGGCCCAGGACCCGGGAAATTGTACTACCTATAAACCCCCCTGAAGCAGTTATCGCTATTTTCATAATGCTAAAAATAAGCAAAAAGAGCAAATCTTGCTTTTTTTTGTATGTTTTCCGGGCAATTTGTGCAATAGTTTTTTACTTTTGTGGGTCGCACCCATTAGTTAATACACCGCCATAATTTATTCATAGCCAAAAGATATCATAAAAATCTTAATCATAAATCAATGAAACTTTTACTGATTTTGTTTGTATTGCTGTTACCTCTATATGGTAGCGGTATATTTCAGGATCCGCCTGCTACGGATGGGGCTGGAGTTCGGTGGTCAATTGAAGATTGTATTAACCATGCTGTAGAGAACAACCTCAGGATACAGCAACAGCGTCTGGGAGTTAATATTGCCAGGGAAAACCTAAGGCAGAGCCAGGCCGGTCGCTTACCTTCGCTTAATGCAAATGCATCACACAGCTACAATTATGGCCGTACCCTCGACCCGATCACAAATGAGTTTGCAACTGAAAGGGTTCAGTCAAACAACTTCAGCGTGAGCAGTGGTGTGACCCTGTTCAGCGGATTTCAGATCCGTAACAATGTTGAAAGAGACAGGTATGAGCTCCAGGCAAGCATGTTTGATGTAGAAACAATGGAGAAAGACATCTCTCTTGCTGTTGCATCTGCCTACCTGCAGATACTTTTCAGTAAGGAAATGGTTGAGATGGCAGAAAACCAGCTCGAAGTTACACGTCAACAGGTTGAGCGGACCCGACAGCTGGTTGATGCAGGAACCCTTGCACGGGGCAGCCTTTTGACAATGCAGGCACAGGAGGCATCAGAGGAGCTTCAGCTGGTGAATGCCGGCAACCAGCTCCGCATAGCCTATCTTGATCTTATGCAATTGCTGGATCTTCGTGAGGATTATGACTTCAGGATCGATGTGCCGGAAATTGATATTATTGAGAGTGATGTTGTGGATTATTCTCCTATGCAGCTTTATGACACTGCTGTTCAGATTCAGCCTGATATACGTTCTGCTGACCTTCAGGTGCGCAGTGCGGAAAAGGGTTATGATATTGCAAGAGGTGGTTACAGCCCGAGACTTTCAATAAGCGGCAGCATGGGAACGGGATATTCAGAGGCCAGGCTTGAGATTACTGAGGTAATTGAGGCTGATCCTCAGTTTATAGGTCAAACGGCCTCAGGCGAAGCGGTGTTTGGTCCCTCTTTCAACTATGACTATGATATAATTCCATTCAGGGATCAGATAGATGACAACCTGAACCGCAGCATTGGCCTGTTTCTGCAGATTCCTATATTCAATAATCTGCAGGTGCGGTCGAATGTAAACCGTTCACAGATAGCCCTGGAAAACGTAAGATTGCAGAGGCAGATCGTCAGAGACCAGCTTTATAAGACGATTGAACAGGCACACCAGGATGCAGAGGCTGCCTTGCAGAGGTACTCTGCTACCGAGAAAAACCTGCAGGCCCTGGAGGAAGCATTCCGTTATACAGAACAGAGGTTCAATGTAGGAATGGTCAATACCATTGAGTATAATGACGCCAAAAATCGCTTGTCTGAAGCTCAGTCGGAACTGCTGCAGTCAAAATATGAATATGTATTCAGGGTAAAGATTCTGGAATTTTACATCGGTAATCAGATAAGCCTGCAGAATTAAAATTAGTAACATTTATCAATACATACAAGAATGAACAGCAAACTTGTTAAGACAGCCCTGATTATCCTGGGTGCAGTTATATTATTTCTTATTATTGGCCGGAGCTCAGGATGGTTCGGCGGAGAAGAAGGACGGCGTGTATCGGTCGGTGAGGCCGAGAGACGTGATATTGTGGAGATAGTCACTGCAAATGGCAGGGTCAGGCCTGTAACAGAGGTTAAAATTGCCCCGGATGTTTCAGGAGAGATAATTGAGCTGAATGTTGAAGAAGGTGACTATGTAGAGAGGGGGCAACTGCTCGCCCGTATCAACCAGGACATTTATGAGTCTGCACTCGACAGGGTCGAAGCCTCGCTCAATACTGCAAAGGCCAATCTCGCAAATGCCCGTGCGCGTTTGCTGCAGGCTGAAGCCCAGTTTATAAACGCAGAGGCAAACTATCAGAGAAACAGTAAACTGTTTGAAGAAGGGGCAATTTCTGCATCTGAATATGATAGTGCCAGGGCACAGTACCTTGTAGCCGAAGCTGATGTTGAGGCAAGCAAACAGAGTGTTGTTGCCAGCGAGTTTCAGGTTAAAAGTGCTGAGGCAGGGGTCACTGAGGCAAGGGACAACCTGCTTAAGACCAATCTTTTTGCTCCAATGTCAGGCACCGTTTCAAGGCTTGATGCTGAGGTGGGCGAGAGAGTTGTTGGAACATCCCAGTTTGCGGGTACGGAAATAATACGTATTGCGAACCTGAATGCGATGGAGGTGAAGGTTAATGTTAATGAGAATGACATTGTAAGGGTAAATGAAGGAGATACGGCTTTCATACAGATAGATGCATTTTTCGGGGAGAGTTTCAACGGTATGGTTACCTCAATTGCCAATTCTGCAGATGGCGACATGCTTGGAGCCGACCAGGTAACAAATTTTGAGGTAAGGGTAAGGATTTTCCCGGACTCATACCAGCACCTTAAAAATGCTGACCGCCCGCATCTGTCGCCTTTCAGGCCTGGTATGTCTGCTACCGTGGATATTCAGACTCAAAGTGCATATGGTGTTTTAGCTGTCCCAATTCAGGCAGTGACTGCACGGGAAGGTACAGACAGCCAAAAGGAATATGTTTTTGTCTACGAAAACGGTATAGCAAGGCAGGTCGAAGTGCGTTCGGGTATTCAGGACAATCAGTATATTGAGATTAGGGAGGGCCTTGAGGAAGGTGCCGAAGTGATTACAGGACCATACCGACTGGTGTCACGTGAACTTAATGATGGCGACAATGTTGTACGGGTCGGGCGGCAGGACCTGTTTCGCCAGTAAAAGCCGGCAGGATTCAAAATAGATAAGTATGCCTGTTATATTACATGTTGAAACATCCACAAGAGTCTGCTCTGCAGGCATTTCTAAAGACGGCAGTATAATTGCAGCAAGAGAGGACAACAGCGGGGGTCACTCACACTCCACTCTTCTTACCTGTTTTATCGATGAAGTCATTTCAGAGGCAGGTATAGTAGCAGCCGATGTTTCAGCTGTTGCAGCAAGCAGCGGCCCGGGTTCGTATACCGGCCTCAGGATAGGTGTGTCAGTTGCAAAGGGGTTTTGTTATGCAAGGGATATTCCGTTAATAGCTGCTGACACAATGCTAGCACTTGCAGATAATGCATTGATAAAACTCAGCGAGGAGAAACAATTCATTTCTCCTGCGGCAATAGAGACAATTCTTTGCCCGATGATTGACGCAAGGCGGATGGAGGTCTATCATGCTCTTTTCCGTCACGACCTTACAAAAGTTGCTGGTACGGCCGCCAGCGTTATTGATAAAGACTCATTTTCCGATATCCTGGAATCAGGCAAAATAATTTTTTTCGGAGATGGTGCTGACAAGTGTAAAAACCTGATAATAAGCAATAACGCGTTTTTCCTTGAAGGGGTCTGGCCTTCTGTGTACGGAATGGTCAGGGAGGCTGAAATGAAATACTCTAAAGGGGATTTCGTGGATGTAGCCTATTTCGAGCCCTTCTATCTCAAGGATTTTGTTGCAGGAAAACCGAAGGTAAAAGGGCTTTATTCATAATTTGCTACCTTTGTGTAAACTGCCTGGTTATGTGGTCAAAAATCCCTTCTGTATTAAAGAACAAATACCTGCTGGCCTTTCTGGCTCTGTTTATCTGGTTGCTTTTTTTTGACAACCACAGTATAGTGCAACAGTGGAGGCTTCAGCGACAGCTGAATGAACTGAGGAGGGAGCGTATGTTTTATCTGGAAGAGATTAAACGGGACAGCACAGAGATCGAAAGGCTGCGGAATGATCCGGATGCTATGGAGAGGTATGCCCGGGAAAACTATATGATGAAGCGCGAAAACGAGGATGTCTATATAATAGTTGAGGAATAAATACAGATCCTATAATGGGAAAAGTTATGCAGGATCAACATTAAACACCAGCCTTACGCCCTTTAATTCTGATCCTTTGCGCTCCTCCGATGCCAGCCTTTCAAGCTTCTCTTTTTTTCTTGCCAGCTGCGGGCCGGGTAAAAACTTTACCAGGATATTTTTAATGTAAAGTTTTCTAACTCTTGCAACTACCGGATATTCAGGGCCAAGCACATTTCCCGGAAAAACCTTCCTGAGTTTCTCTGCCATATTACAGGAGGCATCGTTCAATAATTTTTCATTGCCGTGGAGCATACTGATCATTACAAGCCTTGAAAACGGAGGGTAGTTGAACTGCTTCCTTTCTGCAGTCTGGCAACGGTACATCGATTCATAGTCGTTTTCCACCACCTGTTTTATCACCGGATGTTCAGGCCTGTAGGTTTGTATGATCACCTTTCCTCTCTTATTGCTTCTTCCCGCACGACCACTTACCTGGGCCATTAGTTGAAATGCTCTTTCGTGCGAACGGAAGTCCGGGAAATTCAACATATTGTCGGCGTTTAATATGCCGACAACTCCAACATTGTCAAAGTCAAGCCCCTTGCTTATCATTTGTGTGCCCACCAATATGTCGATACGGCGCTTCTCAAAGTCATCAATAATCCTGCGATAGGAGTTTTTTGACCTGGTTGTGTCCAGGTCCATCCTTGATACCACCGCATCCGGAAAGAACAGAGGTATCTCCTCTTCAATCTTCTCAGTACCAAAGCCCTTCATTCGAATATCTGTTGAGCCGCATGAAGGGCATTCGGCCGGAGGTGCCGTTGTACTGCCACAATAATGGCATTTTAGTTTGTTGATCTTTTTATGGTATACAAGGCTTACATCACACTGGTGGCAGCCAGGGAGCCAGTGGCATACTTCACACTCCAGTCGGGGAGAAAACCCCCTTCTGTTCTGAAAAAGAATAACCTGTTCGCCCTGTTCCAGTGCTTTTCCTATACTTTCAAATAGAAGGGGCGAAAAATGCGACTTCATTGACTTGCTCCGGCTTTCCTTGCGAAGATCAGCCACCAGTACCTGTGGCATCTGTACACCACCGTGCCGTTTGTCTATACTGGCATAGCCGAATTTGCCTGCCTTTGCCCGGGAATAAGCCTCAAGTGAAGGGGTTGCCGATCCCAGAACTACTTTTGCTCCGTGCATTGAGGCCAGGTATATTGCGGCATCA
>SLKR01000097.1 GCA_007134525.1 Bacteroidales bacterium
AGGATCATCACCTTGCCGACATACTTGTAGATGATGAGAGCATCGGGGTTTACAAGGAGTATATCCTGATGAACATCACCTCCGATATGAGCGTCCATGCAATTTTTGAATTCTCCGTCGGTATAAGCGCTGTTGATCAGGTACGGGAAGTAATTGTGTACCCGGTACCTGCAAGGGAGTATATCCACATAGAGTCGGAGAGCAATATATCCGCAATTGAAATTACAGACATGTCCGGAAGGAGCGTTTATTACGAGCAGGTAAATGCAAATTTCCACAGCATTAACGTATCAGGCTTCAGGGAAGGAGTTTACATTTTGAGGATCAGCACCGGGGAGGGTATTGTAAGCAGGGTTATCCAGCTTACCGATACCCGGTAAATTAGGGTTTATGCGGGAAAACCTATATTCAGTTGCGAACTGTCTGACATTTTACCGATTACAATGATCATCCCTGATATGAAGCCAAACGTCAAGGGGCTTTTTACTGATAATTTCTATATAAATACAGACACTGTAAAACAGGAAACATGAATTCAGTCTGACTGGATACAACAGTTGCTGAGCGACATACAAGTGACAGACATCAAAAACCTTATTTCATTACCTGAAATTGACAAAGATTACATATTATTTTGGTACAACCCTAACCCCTCCCCTGCCTGCAAAATATTCCACACCTGCCAAAAGCTATTCCACTGCTCTTTATCCAGATCGGCGGGTTTAGCGCCGGGGAAGATAGCGGTGGCCATCTGCAGGTCGGCCATACGGATGGCCAGCTTAATCACGGCCACGTCGATGGTTTCCGGGAGCTCCGGGAACACGTAAAACATGCCTTCCTGAAGGTTTTCCGCCTGCTGTTGAGGGGTCCATACGGGTGGCGGGGGTTTGCATCAAGGCATCCAGCAGGTGCGCATCTGCTGAGGGACGGGGATCACCTCCGTTTCGGTGAAGTGGAAGAAGCGGTCTTTGAGCGGTGAGATGCGCTTGTTGAACTCTTTCACCTCATCGGCAGGGTAGCCCGTTTTGGCCAGCACCTTGCCGGTAAACTCCTCGTCAAAGTAGTTCGTGGAGAAGTATTCGCCGATGTTTTGGATGAATTTAAGCATGGGGGGATTGTATCCTAAAATCAATAAATTTTTCTGTTGGCTTATTCGCCATTATCCTGCAACAATTTATCCAACACATGCCCAATCAAACTATCCATTCTTGAAAAGGCAAACCATTTTTTACCCAAATATTTGAGGGAAGCGCCAAAATGATACAAACTTGTTTGGTCTATGATCAGGAAACGATCATGACTATGTGCAAAGGTTTTTACCATTATTGGCGGATATTGGGCACTGTGCTTTTGCAAATCAAGCGCCAATGCCTTACTTATTTCTTTGGTGAATATAGTGACGCGAACTGTTTTCCTTCGTTTGCCGAGCATTATAAGCACGCTTTCATCCACATAATTGTCTATCAGGATGATCTCGCTTTGGGCCCTTTTTATCAGATCGGACACAAAAGCATAAGCATCAAATATCTGTCCGTCAAAAAAAATTCCTTTATCCGGCTGGGGATTTTTGGCCTCCAATGCTTTAAAAACTCTTTCAAATTTCTCATCAGATTGTAGCTGCTTTAGTTCAAGCTGATCGAGACGCTGAAATACCGAAGCGTTTTGGAATAGAAATTTTCGCATATTGACGAAAGCCCTCATGATGGCAATGCTTACTTCGGCAGCTTTTTCACTTTTCAAGACTGCTGACACCCCAGCCACGCCTTGCTCGGTAAACACATATGGTAAATAACCACCAAGACTTTGTTTGGATGGTATCGCATTTTGCGATACCATCATTTCAACTTCATCTTTTGTAAGTTGAAAAACAAAATCAGGTGGAAAACGATTGGGGTTCCTTTTCATTTGTTCCCTCAATCGTATAGGTTTCACTTCATAGAATGAAGCCAAATCTTTATCAAGCATTACCTGGACACCTCTAATAGTATAGATTCTATCTTATATATGTTGAGTTCGTATAATCTCCATCAGGTTCTTGTTGCAAAAATTAAGCATTAGGATTCCACTTCTCACATAATAAGTGTCATTTTTGTGATTATTATCACATTTTCCATATTTATCATGTCAAATACAGTGGTTTTTTCCAATATTCTATCATTTAAAAGTGTCATCCATCCTAAACCCCAATACTTGTAACTCCCACTGTAACTCCCACTGTAACTCCTGCTGTAACTTCTGCTAACCATTATGTTATAGCATTTTGCTTTTATATAACATCTTCTTTCCCGATATGATACTCTTTAAATGGGCTATTGTTGACGTTTTATGGGGCCCCTACTTTTCTCTTTTCTCTTTACACTCAATTATAAAACACCGCCAAAACCTTCAAATACGCCTCACCCTGCAATGACGTCATGTTTTGATAGTAGCGGCCGGTTTTGCTCAGGATAGTTTCAATCTCCCGATACCTGGAATCCCTGATGCGGCTCCAGAAGCCACCATGTCCCTTCTCTTCAAAGTCAATCTCCAATTGTTTCAGGGCTTCGCGGTGCCAGTGTTCGATGTGGCGCTTGTACTCACCCAGCTTTTGTTTCATGCTTTGCTCCAGCGCCCGCTGACTGCCCCGCATGTGTAATGAGGTGACCTCCACCGCCGGCACCAGCAACTCCTGTAGCTTCGCAAGGTCTGTTTCGCTTATGTGCTCAATGTGAAGGGCTTCATACAATGCATGCTCTTCAAAAAATGAGATTAAAGAACAAGGCTCTCGGTAAGGCGTGCCGTCTGCCTTGAGTGATACCACCACAAAATCGGCCAGCACCGGCTGTCCGAGGTTATTCGACACCTGCGCGTGGAACACATACCAGGCGGTTCCGGCTGGCAGGTGTTGTGTTTTGACCGTCAGAGCAACGTCTTTTTTGCACCAGCTCCTTGTCGAGGCTGAGCTTGAACAGCTTTCCCACGGCGGGCTTCGACTCCGGCGGCAGGTCGTACAGGATCTGGTTTACCTCCCGGGTGTTCACGATCTCCAGGTACCCCCTTTCCATTACCGGGATGTCGTTGGGATTGACCTGTCCTGCCGCCATGAGTTGCTCGAAAAGGTCCATGTAAAAGGCGGCTTCATCCTTATAGATGGACAATGGTTCTTTATAGGGTGAATCGGTGATGATGGACTCGGTGGTGTCTTCGGGCGATTCAAGGTAGCCGGGTTTTTGTCTCAGCATGGCCTCCCGCACGTAGTGCTCTTCTTTTTCGGAGTTGTACAGTCTCATCACCGAGCCGGCATCGCCGAGGGTTTTGTACACCTCTTCCTCCTTTTCGGTGAGGCGTTCCACGATGTGCAGGTCGGTTTTCAGCCCTTCCATCTCCGATTCGGCCAGGATGTAGTGGATGTAGGGTGTTTTCTTCTGTCCGTACCTGTCGATGCGGCCGTTGCGTTGCTCCAGGGTGTCTATGGAGATGATGGTCTTGTCGTAGTAATCGAAAGGGTTCTTGTTGATGGGCAGCTGGCTGCGGATACGGGCGATCCCTTCGGAGTCGAGGCGCATCAGCGGGATGGCGAAGCGGTGCCAGAGCTCCTGCTGAAACTGCGACAGGATGGCCTTGGGGGTGAGCACCATGATGCGCTTGCCGGCTGGATTGCTAAAAACCCAAAAACATCATACCACTGGAAACAAAAAGACGATGTAAATATAAAAAAACAAGGTATGCTAGCAACAAAAAAAAAGCAGGTATTTACCTGTTTTCCAAAGATGCTACCGAATCCATTTTCCGTCAGTAGGTGCAGTGTAATCCTCCATTTTTTGCATAATTTCATCCAAACAGGGTGAGATGATGAGCATATCCCGGTGTACTGCCTTTAAAAAATCATGGGTTACCATATGGTGCAACATTTGTATCAGGGGGTCATAAAATCCTTTTACGTTGAGCAGGGCGATGGGTTTTTGATGGATCCCCAGCTGCGCCCAGGTGATCATCTCAAAACATTCGTCTAGGGTGCCAAAGCCACCGGGCAGGGCGATTATGCCGTCGCAGAGTTCATTCATGCGCAGTTTGCGCTCATGCATGGTTTCCACAACGATCATCTCTGATAACCCGGTATGTCCGATACCTTTTTCGTATAATAAGCGGGGTATAACCCCGATGACCTTACCACAGGCTTGCAGTGATGAATCGGACAGGTCTTCCATGAGTCCCACCTTTGAACCCCCGAACACCAGAGTGATATTCCTTTGCGCAAGCATCTGGCCCAGTTTTTTGGCCTGGCTTGAGTACTCTGGATCAACCCCTCTGCTCGAGCCACAGAATACGGCGATATTTTCTATCATGGAGTAAAAATAAGCATAATATGGCCTCCGAAACGCTTTCCATAATTATGGGAAACGTTCTATATTTCTTCTAACTTGCTCATTTAACTGTTTGACTGGAAAATTGTAAAGCTCAGCCAGGTCACTGTCAAGCATCACCTGAACACCCCTTATGGTTTGACAACATTTTTCGACTTTTGACAACAAAAAACCCCTTCTTTTTGAAGGGGCTGATGTGATTCCGCCAGGATTCGAACCTGGGACCCACAGCTTAGAAGGCTGTTGCTCTATCCAGCTGAGCTACGGAACCATATTATTTCATATTATGGAGGTGCAAAGATACGGTTTTGCACCCAAACCTGCAATATAAAATTCTTTCAATTACCCTGTCCATCCGCCCCAGGGTTTAAGCCTGGAAGGATCAAATGCATTTACCAGGGCCCTGGCCAAAACGGTATTGGAATCGACCACCGGCACACCCTTGTAGTTTCTCATGGGATAGGCGACCGAGAGCTCGGTGCAGGCCAGAACTATTATGTCAGCACCCTTACCTATAATGGATGAGCAGGAATCGTAAAATATGGATTTTGCCTCGTGTGAGAATACACCCGATAGTGACTTTATGCCATACTGGGGGTGGTATATGGCCGAATGAAGCCGTGACTGCTGATCCTGATCGAGATTCACGGTCACAACCCCCTCCCCTTCTATGGAAGAGTATGAGGAAGAAATATAGGTGCCGGTGGTACCCAGGATACCCACCCGCTTTTTGCCTGGGTAATGTTTCCTTATGAATATACCCATCTCTGTGATCATGTTAAGCAGCCTGAGTGTGCCCCTGCCGTTTTTCTCCAAATCTGAAAGCACCACGCTGAATATCTTTTCAATATGCGCTGAGTTGCAGGCTATCCCGGCCAGGCCGGCACCCTGCTGTTCCATGGAGCACAATATGCGGGCGATAGAGTGGCCGGGATTGACCTTAACTTTACCCTCTACATATTCGGTACGGTCATCAATATCCGCGGGGAATGAATGCAAGACCAACGGAAGGTGTTCCTGGTCCCTGTATGCAACCGTATTGCGAACGAGTTTCGAGGCAAGGTCAATGCCCGCTTCCGGGCCCATGCCGCCAACAATGCCTATTGTTCCTTTCTTGTTCTTTGCGTTCATTGATCATATTTATTTTCTCTGTACATATTGTGGTGTTTGAGCAGTTCCCTTACCCTGTTTGATGATATTGCCCCTGCCCTTCTGCCCATATGTCCCTCCATATCACGGGCCATAAGCAGGGCGTTGTATATCGCCTCCTGTGTTGCCTCCTCAACAGCCCGGAACAAACCGTTCATCTGGTTATTTGCAACAATGTCAGGTACGCCGCCCACATGAGCCTCTCCCCGATGTGGTATGGTATAGGCGGTAGAGAAAGCGATTGCAAAATCGCCTGAAGAGTTTGACATAAATGCGGTGGTTCGTGCCATCCCGGCAAAGGATCTCTTTGCCATCCTTTTAAGGTTCCTGTGACACAGGGGGGCATCCGTTGCAATAACTATCATTGCAGACCCGTCTTCCTCCCTTTCAAACACTTCATCTTCAGCGGTATAGGGTATCCCATTTATTAACAGGTCCCTGCCAAAGTTCGACTGCACCATCACACCTACTGTATATTCCCTGTCTCCTATCGGCCCGGTAAGCCTTGAGGCGGTGCCGATTCCCGATTTGTAACCGAAGCTTATGGTACCGGTGCCGGCTCCTGTATTCCCCTCCCCTACATGACCTCCCAAGGCGCTTGTGATCGCCTCAACAACGTCAGCCGCTGTTACATGCCGGCCCCTTATATCGTTGAGATAGCCGTCATTGGTCTCACCAACAAGGGCATTTACCGATCTGACATTCTCCATATCATCCAGTGACAGCATGTACGAAACCACAGCTTCAACTGCAGTGCCAACATTCAGTGTATTTGTGAGTACTACCGGAGTTTCGATGTTTCCGAGTTCCTCTACCTGCAGGGAGCCGGCCATTTTGCCGAAACTGTTGTAACAGTAAACCGCCCCCGGTACCTTGTCAAGAAACAAATTACCATCATGAGGCAGTATAGCCGTAACACCTGTACGGATACCGCCCTGCTCAATGCGGGTCGTATGTCCGACCCTGACACCTTCCACATCTGTTATCATATTAAGCGGGCCGGTATCAAGCACCCCGACATACAGGCCGATATCTGCTGCCCGGGTGTTGTCACTTTCCTGGCAGGTGGCCGGCAAAAGAACCATACAAAAAAGTACTGTCAGGCTTGGTTTCATTTTACGACATATTCTGAAGTTTTAGATAACTTTATAACAAATATATGTAATTCACAAAAGAGAAATTATGAATATTGAAAAAGAGAGGAAGTTTCTGGTCAGAAACAGCACCTATAAAAAGTATGCGAAAGAGCAAACAAGGATAGTTCAGGGCTATATTTCAACTGATCCGGAGCGCAGCGTAAGGATCAGGATAAGAGACAACAGGGGATATATAACCATCAAGGGCAAAACAACCGGCAGTTCAGGGATAAGCCGCCCTGAATGGGAGAAGGAGATAGACCCGGGGGAGGCAGGGCAGCTTTTGGGGCTATGCAAACCATACCTTGTTGAGAAAATAAGATATATTGTGCCCGCGGGCCAGCATATTTTCGAGGTGGATGAGTTTTTAGGTGATAACCACGGGCTTATAGTCGCAGAGATAGAGATTGAACATGAGGACGAGGGATTTGAAAAGCCCTCCTGGTTGGGGGAAGAGGTAAGCGGGGTGAGCAGGTATTACAATGCTGCGCTTAGCTCCCACCCTTATAATCTCTGGAAATAAACCGGCATGCCTTAAAGCATTTTTTTATATTTGTATATAGATTATCTGCATCAGTGCAGAAATGCAAGCATAATTACAAGTTACATACAATATTTAACGGGCCTGTAGGAATTTACGGTTATGAATGAACAACACTATAAAACGTTAATTGAACAGGCACCATTTGCCTATGCCCACCACAGGATCATACCTGATGAAACCGGAAATCCCGTCGATTTTGTTTTCCTCGAAGTAAACCGCGAGTTTGAGAGAGTAACAGGCCACAGATCTGAAGATATAAAAGGCAGGACCTTCAGGGAGGTTGAACCCGGAGTTAAAGATCTGGATTTTGACTGGATAGGCTTTTGCAGTAAAATTGCCCTGGAAGGCGGGTCAGAGGTCAGCAGCCACCTGTGGGAAAAGCAGGGACACTATTACAGGGTAACGGTCTTCTCTGAAAAAAAGATGCATTTCTCAGTGTTGTTATTCGATATAACCGACCAGAAAATATCTGAAAAACAGAAACAGAAAGAGGAGAGAAAATACCGCCTTATTTTCAAAAATGCACCTCACGGGATCTTTCAT
>SLKR01000102.1 GCA_007134525.1 Bacteroidales bacterium
GGAGAAAACCCCCTTCTGTTCTGAAAAAGAATAACCTGTTCGCCCTGTTCCAGTGCTTTTCCTATACTTTCAAATAGAAGGGGCGAAAAATGCGACTTCATTGACTTGCTCCGGCTTTCTTTGCGAAGATCAGCTACCATTACCTTTGGCATCTGCACGCCACCGTGCCGTTTGTCTATTCTGGCATAGCCGAATTTGCCTGCCTTTGCCCGGGAATAAGCCTCAAGTGAAGGGGTTGCCGATCCCAGAACTACTTTTGCTCCGTGCATTGAGGCCAGGTATATTGCGGCATCACGGGCATGATACCTGGGAGCGGGATCCTGTTGCTTGAAGCTGGGCTCATGTTCCTCATCAATTATTACAAGTCCAAGATCCCTGAATGGCAAAAAAACCGCTGACCTTGGACCCAGCACCAGGTCATATTTTATATTTGAGCTACCTGAAGCTATACCGCCCATAAGCAAGTTGTTCCATACCTCTGAGCGTTCCAGCGGGTTGAAGCGTGAATGGTAAATTCCGGCATTGCTGCCGAAGGTGCTCTGAAGCCTGCTGATTATCTGGGCGGTAAGGGCAATCTCGGGCAGGAGGTAGAGAACCTGCCTGCCCTGCCTTATTGTGTCCCGTATAAGCTTAATATACAACTCTGTCTTGCCGCTTGAGGTAACACCGTGCAGCAATACAACATCTTTTTTACTGAAGCCGTGACGTATCTCCTTTAACGCCTCTACCTGTTCAGGGTTAAGATCTGCTTTTCGGTCTACGGCATTTAAATGGCTGAAATAGCTCTCCTCCCTTTCACTCGTTTTCAGTACCCCTTTGCCGACAAGGGTCTTAAGTGCTGACGCCCCTCCCTTTAAGGAGCCTGTAAGTTTGACGGCACTTACTTCCCTGGCCTTTATGTCGTCTTTTTCATCGCTATGCCTGAAGAATGCCATAAGCAGTTCCAGTTGTCGGGGAGCCTTTTTTTCACAGTATTCAAATACCTCCCTTAACTTTTCCTCGTCTGAGTAGTCTTCCGAAAGGGAAACGTAAGTTGACTTTTTTGGCTTCCATGGATTGTCAAGATCTTCCTTCATCACTATCAGGCCTTTTTCCATCAGTGCTTTTATGACAGGAAAAACATTTGAAACTGAAATGCTTTTTGATGCTTCCGAAATGCTCATAAGGGGTTTTTCGCCCAGAGCGTCAACAAGCTCCTTCTCATTTTTGCCAAGCACCCCTTCAGGGATATTAACGCCGGGGTTGAGGGAAACGCGGGTTTCTCCGGCAAGTTTCATTGCCGGGGGCAGGGCGGCGTTCATTACCTCGCCCTGTGTGCACATATAGTAGGATGCAATCCAGTCCCAGAAAGCGAACTGGGCAGGGGTTACAACCGGTCTATCATCCAGTACTGAATGTATATACCTTGCGCTGAAGCCCTCAGGTGGGGTTTTGTGTATTTTTTTTACCAGCCCCGAATAGACTTTGTTGCGTCCGAATGGTACAACTACCCTTTTGCCGGTGGCAATGCTGCCGCTAAGCGCAAACGGTACCCTGTAGGTAAAACTTGCCTTCAGGGGCAGGGGCAGAAGAATGTCTGCGTACAAAGTCTGGCGTTGCACCACTGGCTGTGAAAAATTTTATTGGTTTGGGTCATTCCTCAGTCGCCCATGCAAATTCCAACGCCCCTGGCCGCTTTTATCAGGTAGGATTCAGGGTTGACGAAATTGTATTTGCTAATGGCCTCCTTAAAGGGTACTGATACGATATTCGGGTGGCGGTAAGCTACCATTCTGCCAAAATCTTCACGCAGGACCATCTCAAATGCTTCTACCCCGAACTGTGTTGCAAGAATGCGGTCGTATGCAATGGGCGTTCCGCCGCGTTGCAGGTGACCAAGTACGGTTTCCCTTATGTCTGTTGACAGTCCGGCCCTTTTAAGGTCTTCGATAAGCTTTGATGCAACTCCGCCGAGCCTTTGGCTTCCTTCTCCTTTTTTATTGCCGTCCTGGTAGTGAACGTCTCCGCCCTTTTGCTTGGCACCTTCGGCAATAACGATTATAGCATATCCCCTTCCTCTGTGGAAGCGGGAATAGATTTTTTCCATAACCTTGTTGAGGTCATAGGGTATTTCAGGTATTAGGCAAACGTCGGCACCTCCGGCAACAGCACTGTGAAGTCCTATCCAGCCTGCGTAACGTCCCATGACCTCCAGTACGAAAACCCTGTTGTGGCTGGCGGCTGTTGTTACAAGTTTGTCAACAGCAGTTGTAGCCTCCTGAACGGCAGTCTGGAAACCGAATGTAAAGTCGGTTGCCGAAAGATCATTATCAATTGTTTTAGGGACTCCGATAATATTGCAGCCTTTTTCGAAAAGTTTCTGTGATATTTGCTGCGATCCGTCACCACCGATATTTATAACTGCATCTACTCCAAGGTACTGAAGCCTCCTGATCATCTCGTCCGAACGGTCGGCACTGCCCCAGCTGCCATCCTTGTTTTTGATTGGCCATGCAAATGGGCCGCCCTTGTTTGTTGTACCAATTATTGTACCTCCCCTTATGTGAATCCCTGCAACCTCCTTCTCGCCGAGGATTACAATTTCATTTGGTTCGTTCAGAATACCATCAAATGCATTTATGCTTCCAACAACCTCCCAGTCTCTTTCCTGTTCGGCCCTTAAAACAATGGCCCTGATCACTGCGTTTAGGCCGGGGCAGTCTCCACCCCCGGTTGCTACCAAAACTCTTTTTCTCATCGTGTCTTTCATTCCTTTGTTTGTTTTTCTGGGGATATGTTAATTTCTTTTTTGTATTCTTTTCCTGGTGCCGGTGTTTTTTCCGGCTTTGTAATCATTCCTTCTGCCTTTGAATAAATCATAAATATTGAAAGTGCACTTGAGCGGGCCATTAAAGACAATGTGTCTGGCCTCAGGTTTGAGACCAAGGTGTCCTATTGCCTCCAGCTCGGCACTTATTACCCCTGCACGGAATCCCGCAAATCTGTGCTTAAGGGAATCTCCCATCTTAGCATATAATTCCTTTACGTTATGCCTGTTCATTCTGTGGCCATAGGGAGGGTTGATCATTACAACACCACTTGTCTCCCTTGGGTGAAGGCTGAAAAAATCTTGTTTTCTGATCTCAATACTGCCGAGCAATCCGGCATCCATTACGTTATGCCTTACAATGTCGAGCATGTTACCCATAATGTCGCTGGCAGAAATTCTTGCCCTGACAGAGGTCTGGCTGTCATCAGCCCTTTCCTTCTCTGCTTTGAGCAGTTTGGGGTCAAAGTCATTCCAGTGGCTAAACCCGAAGACCTTTCTGTCCTTGCCCGGAGCGATATTTGCACTCATCAGTGCTGCCTCAATAGGGAATGTACCACTGCCGCACATCGGATCGAAAAACGGACTTTCACTGTCCCAACCCGATAGCTTGATAAGACCGGCCGCAAGCACTTCGTTTATAGGAGCCTGCCCAGTAGCCCTCCGGTAACCCCTTTTGAACAGGGCGTCCCCGCTGCTGTCAAGTGATACCTTACAGCTGTCTCCCATTACATTAACAACTATACGGACCTGGGCACCGGATGAGTCAACGTCAGGCCTGGAACCATATTTTGCCGAAAAACTGTCAACAATCGCATCCTTGCTGAGTTGAGCCAGAAACATGGTGTTGTTAAAAACTTCTGACTCATGGGCCGTTGCTATCACGGAGATGGTTTTTTCCTTGCTGAAAAGCCCGGTCCAGTCAATAGCCTGCATATTTTCGTAAAATGACTCCCTGGAGCTGAAGGAAAAGTCTGATAGAGGCCGTAATATGCTGATGGCGCAACGGCTCCAGATATTTGCCCTGTATAGAAGTTGCTGGTCGCCCCGGAAAACCACTCCCCTCCTGAGGGTGGTTGCCTCAGAGCTACCGAGCTGCCGCAATTCTTCTGCAAGTACCTGTTCGAGACCTGCAAAAGTCTTTGCAATAAAGGTGTTCTGGTATGTGGTGTTTTTCACAAAACCTCCGTTATAATTAGGTACATTTAACTGATCCGGCCTTCGGTTATTACAATATCAACCTTGTTGCTGCCATATGCATATGGCATGAATGAATAGCCGGGTATCGGCTTTGTAATTATCAGGTTTGCCTTTTTGCCCTCTGCTATGCTTCCCAGGTTATCTTCAACCCCCATTGCATACGCCCCGTTAAGTGTCACTGAATTTATAACCTCTTCGGGAAGCATCTTCATCTTGATGCATCCCAGCGACATAACTAACTGCATATTACCCGATGGTGACGACCCCGGGTTATAGTCACTTGCCATTGCAACCGGCAGGCCACTGTCTATCATCCTGCGTGCCGGCGGATATTCCATCTCCAAAAAGAAAGCCGCCCCCGGCAGCAATGTTGGCATGGTGTCGCTTTCGAGCAACGCCTTTATTTCCTCTTCACCTGTAAACTCAAGGTGGTCGACCGATAGAGCGTTGTACTTAACACCTACCTGTATGCCTCCTGAAAAATCAAGCTCATTGGCATGTATCTTGGGCCGCAAGCCATGTTTTATTCCTGCGAGCAGTATACGGTCGGTCTCCTCCCCGGTAAAGAAGCCCCTGTCGCAGAAAACGTCAATATAGTCTGCAAGCCCTTCGCCGGCAACAAGAGGGATCATTTCTTCGATCACTTTGTCAACATACTCTCCCTGGCGTCCCTTATACTCTGCCGGTACGGCGTGAGCACCCAGAAAAGTTGCCCTTATGGTAAGGGGGGTAAGCTCTTTTAGTTTTCTGATGACTCGCAGCATTTTTATCTCACTTGCGGTTGTCAGCCCGTAGCCGCTTTTTATCTCAACGGCTCCGGTACCAAGCAGACGAACCTCTTCGAGCCTTTCGAGTGCTGAATCGACCAATTCATCTTCTCCGGCCTCCTGCATTCTCCTTGCAGAGTTGAGTATACCCCCTCCACGCTTTGCTATCTCTTCATAGCTTAAACCGCGTATCTTGTCAATATATTCAATCTCCCGGCTCCCGGCATATACCATGTGGGTATGGGAGTCGCAGAAAGAAGGCATTACCATACGCCCTGCTGCATCAATTTCATGTACGTCGCTGTGCCCGGTATACTTCCCGTAAGGGCTGTCATGCAGATCCGGCATCCGTCCGTAACCCTTTATGATACCCTCGTCAATGAAGACAAAAGCATCTTCCAGTAATGGAAGCTCCGACATTTGTTCACCGCATACCTTTTGCCTTTTGCCCTGGTCAACCTGGAGCAGTGCCTTGATATTACGGATTAGTATCTTCATAAACGTGGACTTACTGTTTTCTTATCAAAAGCCAGGTGTCGTGATATTCCGGATAGTTGTTCCTTATGCTTCGTATCCTGTTGCGTGCCGGTACCTCAAGGTCGTATGAGTCGACCGATACCCTGTGGAACCCTGTTTCCGACATAAGTATCACCGGGCTGAAGCCCTGTCCTCTGAGTGTTCCCATGAAACGTTCAGCATTGTCCCTGTGGATAAAGCTTCCGACAATGACAAAATAGGTGTTGGCATCATGCCTGGCCTCATCTTCAGTTCTGTCAAAAGTAAAACTCTCTTCAACCACCCTTATCTCTTCCGGTTCCGGTTCGGGCTCAGTAACGGGTGTTTCTTCAATTACGGGTGGCTCCTCTACCGGTACCATCTCCTGTGACCTGCAGGCTACCATCAGCATGCTGACTGATAGCACAAGGATGAAAATTTGCTTCATAAAATATGGGGTTTAGGTGATTAAGTCTGTAAAAAACAATACAAAAATAAGTCTTTTTAGTCACATGAAACAGCAGCTGATGACTGCCAGGCCAAAATGTAATATTTTTTATTTAGATTAGCCGACAGACAGCTATGAAAAACAAAAATCTGAACACATTGGTGCCCGGCCTTATTGTCCGCGACTACAGGGAAGAGGACTACTCCGGCCTTATTTCACTCTGGGAAAAAACCGGACTGGCTGACCCCGGGCGGGGAGACGGAAGGGAGGCAATTTCCAATACCCTTTCACTCGGCGGAAAAATAATTGTTGTCACCCTTGCCCGGGGTGATATTATTGCTTCATCATGGATAACTTGCGATGGCAGGCGCCTGCACCTTCATCATGTTGGGGTGCTGCCGGAATTCCAACGAAGGGGGATTGGCAGGATGATAAGCCTGATGTCGGTTGATTATGCCAGGGAAAAAAACCTTCAGATCAAACTTGAGGTTCATCGCAGCAACACGTCTGCTGTAGAACTTTACAGGTCGTTGGGGTTTAAATACCTGGGCGATTATGATGTTTATATAATGCGTGAATTCTGAATATTCGCACCATCATCCATTCTTGCGTGACTCCAGCAATATTGACAGCATCTTTATAGCTGCATCGGCGATTACAGTGCCTGGGCCGAAAATGCCCACAACTCCTTCATCGTAAAGAAACTGGTAATCCTGTGGTGGTATCACTCCACCAACAATAACCATTATGTCGTCGCGGCCGAGTTGTTTGAGCTCTTCTATTATACGGGGGGCAAGGATCTTATGACCTGCCGCCAGACTGGAAACACCAACAATGTGAACGTCGTTCTCCACTGCCTGCCGGGCCGCTTCTGCCGGAGTCTGGAAAAGAGGCCCCATGTCGACATCAAAGCCCAGGTCGGCATATGCGGTAGCTACAACCTTTGCACCCCTGTCGTGGCCGTCCTGACCCATCTTGGCTATCATTATACGTGGGCGCCTGCCCTCAATAACTGCAAAATCATCGGCCATGGCCCTGGCTTTTGCAAAACTGTCGTTTTTGTCTATTTCCATAGAATATACTCCCGATATTGATCTGATTACGGCCTGATACCGGCCAAAAACCTTTTCGCATGCCATGGATATCTCGCCAAGGCTGGCCCTTTTTCGGGCTGCATCGACTGAGAGCTCCAAAAGATTGCCTTCGCCTTTTTCGCATGCCCTGGTAATAGCATCAAGTGCAACGGTAACCTCTTCTTCGTTTCGTTCTGCCCGGAGCTTTTCGAGTCGTTTTATCTGTGAGGCACGCACTGCAGTATTGTCTACGTCAAGTATGTCTATAGGATCCTCTTTTTCGCGGCGATATCTGTTAACCCCGACAATAATGTCCTTGCCGCTGTCAATTCTGGCCTGCTTCCTTGCTGAGGCTTCTTCAATCCTCATTTTCGGTACTCCTGTTTCAATTGCTTTTGCCATGCCGCCCAGGCTTTCAATTTCCTGTATATGCTCCCAGGCACGATTTGCTATTTCGTTTGTGAGAGATTCAACATAATAGGATCCCGCCCATGGGTCAATAGCCCTTGTTACATTTGTCTCTTCCATAATATAGAGCTGGGTGTTGCGGGCGATGCGTGCAGAGAAATCTGTTGGCAGAGCAATTGCCTCGTCAAGCGCATTTGTATGCAGCGACTGGGTGTGCCCCAGAACTGCTCCCATTGCTTCAATGCATGTCCGTGCAACATTGTTGAAGGGGTCCTGCTCCGTGAGGCTCCAGCCCGATGTCTGTGAATGGGTTCTTAGCGCAAGTGACTTCGGGTTTTTCGGGTTGAACTGCTTAACCAGTTTTGCCCATAACATACGTGCTGCCCTCATCTTGGCAATTTCCATGAAATGGTTCATGCCAATTGCCCAGAAAAATGACAACCTGGGGGCAAAAGAGTCGATGTCAAGCCCTGCATTGACACCAGTTCTCAGATATTCCAGCCCGTCGGCAAGGGTATATGCAAGCTCTATATCACAAGTTGCTCCTGCTTCCTGCATATGATATCCGCTTATGGAGATCGAGTTGAAGCGGGGCATTTTCCTTGAAGTAAACTTGAATATATCCGCAATTATCCTCATTGAGGGCAGGGGAGGATAGATGTAGGTGTTACGGACCATAAATTCCTTCAGTATATCATTCTGTATGGTTCCGCTAAGCTTTTCCATTGGAACTCCCTGCTCTTCTGCCGCTACAATGTAAAATGCCATTACCGGAAGTACTGCACCGTTCATTGTCATAGATACAGACATCTTGTCAAGAGGTATGTCGTCGAATAACACCTTCATGTCGAGAATGGAGTCGATCGCTACCCCGGCTTTACCTACATCACCGATAACGCGTTCATGGTCAGAGTCGTAACCCCTGTGAGTGGCCAGGTCAAATGCTACTGAAAGGCCCTTTTGTCCTGCAGCAAGGTTGCGGCGGTAGAATGCGTTTGACTCTTCGGCAGTGGAAAATCCTGCATACTGCCGTATGGTCCAGGGTTTCATCACATACATAGTGCTGTATGGCCCCCGAAGATAAGGAGGCAGGCCTGCAGCGTAGCTGAGGTGCTCCATATTCAATAGGTCGTCAGGGCCATAAACAGGCTTAACCTTGATCTTTTCGGCAGTTGTCCAGTCCCTGTCGGTTCCGTTCTGCTTTTCCCATGCCCTGAAGTCGCCCTTTTTGACTGATCCAAGAGATATGTTTTTGAAATCTGGTCGCATGCTTGTCCTTATATTATTAATTAAAAATCAAATTATCCCTAGTTTTTCGTTGTAAGACGAAAGTGTATCCAGCACATTAGTACGGATGTGTATAAAGTCGTCTGCTCCGGCATCCCTCAGCTTGTCAGCAATCTCTTTGGGATTACCTGCCACTATTACCTGTGTTTTTGGAGATGCATTTTTTATGGCAGATACAGCCCCTGTCATTTCAGCATACTCCTCATCACTGCTGCACAACACCACAATTTCTGATCCTGATTCAATTGAGGCCCTTACGCCGGATTCAATATCTTCAAAACCAAGATTGTCGATGATCCTGTAGCCGGCAACGCCAAAAAAGTTTGCTGAAAATGTAGCCCTTGCCTTCCTCATGGCTGGATTTCCGTAGGTGAACATAAATACCCTGGGTGTTTCAAAACCTTTCTTTTCATGGCCTTCAACAGCCATTCTGAGGGCCTCGAAAGCCTGTGGCCCCCTGTACTGCATTAGACCTGACAGGTCCGTGAGTTTTGCCCTGGGTTCTATCTTGTCTATTATCCTCTCTTCAGTATTTGGATACAGGTTGGTCCCCACGAATACCTGCTTGCGCATTGCTATGTCCATATCTCTTTTCTGGCAGGTCTCTTCAATATAACTGCGAATAAACCCACTCTCAACCGACTTGATAAATCCTCCATTCTCCTCAAGCTCCAGAAACAGTTTTAGTGCAGCATGTGCAATGGAGTCTGTTAACTGCTCCACATAATATGAGCCGGCAGCCGGATCTGCCACTTTATCAAAGTATGCCTCATGTTTTAATATTATCTGCTGATTCCGGGCTATCCTGTATGAAAACCCTTCGGGTTTTTTAAAGGTGCTGTCAAATGGTTCAACCGTCATACTGTCAGCCCCCCCTATGCTTGCAGCCATTGCTTCTGTAGTTGTCCTGAGCATATTTACATAAGGGTCATATACACTTTTGTTCCAGTTTGAAGTAACAGCATGAAGGTTCATGACCCCAGCCCGGGGATTATCAGGCTTGTATTGTTCTGAAATTCTTGCCCAAAGCATCCTTGCTGCCCTTAATTTTGCTATTTCCAGGAAATAGCTTGACCCAACAGCCAGGTTGAACTGCATAGTCGCTGTAGTATCGGCTGCGTCTATGCCTTCTTCGCTCAGCAGGGCAAGATATTCGTTACCCTGTGCCAGTGAAAATGCCACTTCCTGTACTATGCTTGCACCGGCATTGTGATAATACTGTCCGTTTACGGTTATCAGCCTGAATCCGGGGAGTTTTTTCCCGTCCTGATTAAGCATTTCGGCAAGTCCACTGATTGAATTGTCCTCTTTTGAGGGCCATTTACCGTAAAGCAGGAAATAACCCAGGGGGTCATTTTCGAACGATCCCTTCCAGGATAATGAACCTTCTTTTTCAGTTATAATACCTGAGAGAGCCGGGTAATCTCTGCCCTGTAAAAAGTGAACAGGTGTTTCTGACGGATCTATACCGGAAAGAAGAAGACTAAGGTCTTCGGGCGTGTTTACTGCACCAGCATTCAGGCCAACTGATTCAACACCTTTATCAATTGCCTTCAGTGCACGCTTATTTGCAAGGGTGATATCCTCTTCCAAAAAATCCTGACGGATAGTCCAGTTATTCCCTGCCGAACGTTTTCCCCTGACATAAGGGGCCTGTCCGGGCAGTATCCCAGTATGGGCGATTGTATCAATGTGCTCGCTTCTGTAATATGGCTTTATCTTCAGACCATCAATGGTTTTCCAGACAAGCTTCTTCTCATAGTCTGCCCCTTTCAGGTCTGCTATTATTTTTTCCTCCCACTCCTGTGTGGAAACGGGCGGAAAGTCCTGGATGAAACCTGGCTTTTTTTCCTTATCCATAAGTAAATGTTTTATTTTCCGGGAAATATGAATGGTAAAAACGCCCCAAAAATACAATAAAAAAGGGAACTTTTACTAAATTCGCAGGTCGAATAAAGGGTGAACGGAGGGGTGCCCCGGTAATATCACTAATGTGATCGGTCAATTTAAAACATCAATTAAGGAAAATGGAATATAACTTCAGAGAAGTAGAGAAGAAGTGGCGGGAGTACTGGAAAGAGAACAAAACCTACAGGGTTGCCATCGATAAGGGAAAGCCAAAGTTCTATGTGCTGGATATGTTCCCTTACCCCTCCGGGGCAGGACTTCATGTCGGGCATCCGCTTGGCTATATTGCTTCGGATATATATGCAAGGTATAAAAGGCAAAAAGGATTCAACGTGTTACACCCTATGGGTTATGATGCATATGGCCTTCCTGCAGAGCAATATGCCATACAAACCGGACAACACCCTGCCATTACCACAGAAAACAATATCAGGCGATACAGGGAGCAGCTCGACAAGATCGGCTTCAGTTATGACTGGGACAGGGAGGTGCGAACATGCGACCCGGATTATTATAAGTGGACACAGTGGACATTCATACAGCTCTTTAATCATTACTACAATAACAGGACAAAACGTGCTGAGCCGATCAGTGAGCTGGAGGGAATATTCGTGCGCTGCGGTAATATTGACCTGGAAGCCGCATGCGGACCGGTTGATAAGTTCACTGCAGTTGAATGGATGAAGATGGATGGGAAGGCTAAAAGCGATGTGCTTATGAACTACCGCCTGGCCTATTTGTCTGACACTTTTGTTAACTGGTGCCCCAAACTCGGTACGGTTCTGGCAAATGATGAAGTGAAAGAAGGGTTCTCGGTAAGGGGAGGCCACCCTGTGGAGCACAAGCGGATGAAACAGTGGTTTTTGAGAATAACCGCATATGCGGAGCGTCTTTTGGAGGGCCTTGACAGTCTGGACTGGAGTGATTCTCTTAAATATATACAAAGGAACTGGATTGGAAGGTCAGAGGGTGCTACAATATTTTTCCCCCTGAAAGGCCATGCTGAGAGCATCGAGGTTTTTACCACCAGGCCCGACACTATTTTTGGAGCCACCTTTATGGTACTTGCTCCGGAACATGAACTAGTCGCGGAAATAACCACTGATGAGTATCGCGAAGAGGTTGATGAGTACATAAGGAAGGCCGGGAGTAAATCAGAAAGGGAAAGAATGACTGAAGTGAAGAGAGTTTCCGGACAGTTCACCGGCTCCTATTCGGTACACCCATTTACCGGCGAAGAGATCCCTGTATATATTGCCGACTATGTTCTTGCCGGGTATGGTACAGGTGCTATTATGGCTGTGCCCGGTCATGACAGCCGCGACCACCTCTTTGCAAAACATTTCGGATTGCCTGTAGTTGAAGTGGTAAGTGGTGGCGGGGATCTTTCTGAAGGAGCCCACGATGGTGAAGGCATTATGAAAAACAGTGGTTTTTTGGATGGTATGGATATCCCGGCAGCCATAAAGGCAGTTACATATAAACTTGAAGGGAAAAAAATAGGCATGGCAAAGGTGAACTATCGCCTGAGGGATGCGATATTCAGCCGCCAGAGGTATTGGGGTGAACCCTTCCCTGTATATTACAGGGATGGTGTTCCCCATATGCTTCCTGAATCTGAGCTGCCCCTCGAACTGCCACCCGTTGACAAATACCTTCCGACGGAAAGCGGTGAGCCCCCGCTTGCGAGGGCAAAGGAATGGAAGACCAAAGAGGGAGACCCCCTGGAGTGCAATACCATGCCTGGTTTTGCGGGTTCAAGTGCCTATTATATTCGCTATATGGATCCCCGCAACAATGATGCGCTGGTATCCAAAGAGGCTGTAGAGTACTGGCAGAATGTCGATCTTTATGTAGGTGGTGCTGAACATGCAACCGGGCATTTGATTTATTCGCGTTTCTGGAATAAATTCCTGTTTGACACCGGTGTTGTGGTCAGGGATGAACCTTTCAGGAAACTGGTAAACCAGGGAATGATACAGGGGCGCTCAAATTTTGTTTACAGGGAGAAGGGGGCAAACCGGTTTATATCTCACGGCCTTAAAGAACAATATGATGCAATACCCATTCATGTCGATGTGAATATTGTTGACAATGATGTTCTTGACCTGAAAGCATTCAGGGAATGGAACCCCGAATACCGGGATGCGGAATTTATTTTGGAGGACGGGAAATACATATGTGGCTGGGAGATTGAGAAAATGTCAAAATCCTTTCACAATGTAGTTAACCCTGATGACCTCATTGAGAATTATGGGGCCGACACACTCCGCCTTTATGAAATGTTCCTGGGGCCGGTTGAGCAGGCCAAGCCCTGGGATACAAAGGGAATAGAAGGGGTTTTCAGGTTTATCAGGAAGCTCTGGAGGCTATATCACGACAGGGACAACAAACCTTTCATAACAGACATTGCCCCCTCTGAAGGGGAGCTGAAGGTGCTGCACAAATGTATCAAGAAGGTCAGCGAAGACATTGAAAGGTTTTCATTCAACACAGCAGTTAGTGCCTTTATGGTTTGTGTTAATGAGCTTACGGACCTGGGCTGCAATAAAAGAAAAATTCTTGAGCCGCTCAGTATAATGATTGCATCGTTTGCCCCTCATATAGGTGAAGAGCTCTGGCATCTGCTTGGAAACAGCAGCAGTGTTGCATTTGCTGAATTTCCAGGATGGGAAGAGAACTTTGTGACAGACGAAAAGGTACTTTATCCCGTTTCCTTTAACGGGAAGACAAGGTTCAAGATGGAACTCCCGGCGGGGAGTAGCAGGGAAGAGGTAGAACAAGCCGTCCTTGCTGCTCCTGAGGCAGAAAAATGGCTGAAAGGCCGGGACCCTAAAAAAGTGATTGTCGTTCCCGGAAGGATTGTAAATATAGTGGTATGACAATATGATTGATTTTGCCGGATGCTCCAAAAAGCTTTCCAGGGGGCTGTTTGTTTTTTTTGTCATTTTTGTGACATCCTTAAATCTCTTTGCCCGGTCAGGTTCTGAAGGGCGGCCGCAGCAATACAGAAATATTGAGAATACTGCCTTTGAAAGGGGAGAGGTTCTTGTGTTCCGTGCAATTTATAACAGCCGCTTCACCGGTAACGTCACAGCCGGCGAAGCCTCGCTGCGCATACTTCCTGAAACCGTTACTATAGGTGGTCAACCTACCATGAAAATTATCGGTGAGGCAATGACAAGAGGTGTTTTTAACTGGTTTTTCACTGTAGAGAACCTTTATGAATCCTACCTTCATGAAGAGTATGTGGCTCCCGTAAGGTTTTATAAAACGATAAGGGAGGGCAGATACAGACGGAATGCGGATATATGGTTCGACCTGGATAACAGCACGGCAACCACACCCGATACAGTGGTAAATACATCACCTTTTGTTCAGGATATTATTTCTGCTTTCTATTATGCACGTACCTTTGACGTGCAATCGGCACGTCCGGGGGATGCATTTGAGCTGGAGTTTTTTCACCGGGATACTGTTTATAAAAGCCGAATACTTTTTGAAGGACGTGAACAGATAACCACAAGTCTGGGTACTTTCAACACCCTCAAATTCAAACCCCAGGTACTGGAAGGTGCTGTTTTCAGCCAGCCATACCCCATGACCCTCTGGATTTCCGACGACCGGAACAAAATACCTGTAAGAGTAGAGTCTGGCCTGGTTGTCGGGAGGGCGCGACTCGACCTGGTTGAATTCGGGGGTCTTAGGAATCCGGTAACATCTTTTATTCCCTGATCACAAAAAAAAGCTTGAAAAAATGAATATGGCCACACGTATTGCACTTATTTTTTTTCTGTTCCCATTAGCTTTATCATGCTCAAAAGATGATACCGACGACCGTAACAAGTTTACCGGCCGCTATGAGGTAAGGGAACAAAGTATGGAAACCTTTGCTGCCAGAGAGGATTATGAAGCAAGGATTCGGAAAGATCCGGAAACTGAAGATGGAGTTGTCATATCCAACTTCTATAATTTTGACATTGATGTTATGGCTTCAGTTGAAGGAAATGACCTGTTTATTTTTCCCCAGGAGTATAACATCTTTGAGTTTGAAGGACAGGGAACACTAAGTGGCAGCATCATAACTCTGGAGTATACCGTAAGATCCCTCCCAGGTGAGAGTTATTTCTTTGACCGCCTGCAGGCAGAGATGACTTTAAAGGAATAGACAGTCAGTGGTAATATAATAAAAAAGCGAAACGGCCGTAAGACCGCTTCGCTTTATGAATATATATTGGGTTGGTATGATAATTACATCATTCCGCCCATTCCGCCCATTCCGGGATTCATTGGCGGGGCATCCGGCTTTTCTTCAGGGATGTCTGCAAGTACACATTCGGTAGTAAGCAGCATGCCTGCTATTGAAGCAGCATTTTCAAGTGCGATGCGGGTAACCTTGGTCGGGTCGATCACCCCTGCCTCATAGAGGTTCTCATACTTCTCTGTGCGGGCATTGAATCCGAAATCACCCTTACCTTCCTTAACCTTCTGAACCACTATTGAACCTTCAATACCGGCATTTTCTACGATAAGGCGGAGAGGCTCTTCAAGTGCCCTGCGCACAATGGCTATACCAGTTGATTCATCTGTATTATCTCCCTTAAATTTTACCAGTGCTTCAAGTGAACGTATGTATGCTATACCACCGCCCGGAACGATTCCTTCCTCAACGGCTGCGCGGGTTGCGTGCAGTGCATCGTCAAAACGGTCTTTCTTTTCCTTCATCTCAATTTCACTTGCTGCTCCCACATACAGTACTGCAACGCCACCGGCCAGCTTGGCAAGGCGCTCCTGGAGCTTCTCCTTGTCATAGTCGCTTGTGGTGTTCTCCATCTGAGCCTTGATCTGGTTGATGCGGGCCTTGATGTTCTCCTTGTCACCCTTGCCGCTTACGACGGTTGTATTGTCTTTGTCTATGGTTATCTTTTCGGCTGTACCGAGGTGTGAAAGGTCTGCATTTTCAAGTTTGTAACCCTGCTCTTCGCTGATCACTGTACCACCTGTAAGAATAGCAATGTCTTCAAGCATTGCCTTGCGGCGATCGCCGAATCCCGGAGCCTTCACTGCAGCTATCTTGAGCGATCCGCGCAGCTTGTTTACTACAAGAGTAGCAAGTGCTTCGCCATCAACGTCTTCTGCAATGATAAGAAGGGGCCTGCCTGACTGTACAACTTTTTCGAGTACAGGTAAAAAGTCCTTCATTGTACTGATCTTCTTGTCATAGATAAGGATGTACGGATCTTCGAAAACAACCTCCATCTTTTCAGTGTCAGTAACGAAGTAGGGGCTTATATAGCCGCGGTCGAACTGCATACCCTCAACTATCTGTACGCTGGTTTCAGTACCTTTTGCCTCTTCAATGGTAATAACACCTTCTTTTTTAACTTTCGACATTGCTTCTGCAATGAGTTTGCCGATTGAAGGGTCATTGTTAGCCGAAACTGATGCTACCTGTTCGATTTTATCGATACTGTCGCCAACTTCCTTTGACTGCTTGCGAAGGTGCTCAATGACCTTAACTACAGCCTTGTCGATGCCTCGTTTAAGGTCCATCGGGTTGGCTCCTGCAGCAACATTTTTAAGGCCGCTGTGTATAATTGACTGGGCAAGTACAGTTGCTGTGGTTGTACCGTCGCCGGCAACATCAGCAGTTTTGCTGGCAACCTCCTTTACCATCTGTGCACCCATATTTTCTACAGGATCTTCCAGTTCTATCTCTCTTGCAACTGTAACTCCGTCTTTGGAGATAGATGGTGCACCGAATTTTTTATCCATGATTACATTGCGCCCTTTGGGGCCCAAAGTTACCCTAACGGCATTCGATAATTTATCAACACCTTTTTTCAGAGCGTTTCTCGCTTCCAGGTTAAAGGTTATCTCTTTAGCCATGATTTTCTAAATTTTATTTGTTTGTTAAATACTTGAGTTCAGTGTGTTACACAACAGCGTAGATGTCTGATTCACGCATTATGAGGTAATCCCTGCCATCGTGAGTAAGTTCTGTACCGGCATATTTGCCATACAGTACCTTGTCTCCCACCTTTAATGTTACTGGGTTGTCTTTTGTACCTTCACCAACCGCCACTACTGTTCCCATCTGGGGCTTTTCTTTTGCGGTGTCCGGTATTATGATACCACCTGAGGTTTTTTCCTCTGCCGGAGCCGGTTCTACAAGAACACGGTCAGCTAATGGTTTGATCGTCTGTTTCGCCATTTTTTAATTAGTTTTCTGGTTAGACAAATTTTGGAATATTATTTTTCTTTGAATCAATGAGTGAATACAAAATACACTACAGTCTGCCATTGCTCATATACT
Organism: Bacteroidales bacterium; assembly: GCA_007134525.1. Classification (GTDB taxonomy): domain Bacteria; phylum Bacteroidota; class Bacteroidia; order Bacteroidales; family UBA7960; genus PUPG01. Next base: position 16,709 of record SLKR01000102.1, read on the forward strand.
GTGCCAAAGCGCAGTCTGTGGTCCTGTATTGTCAAAATTGCATGATAATGCTGCTGCAACAAAAAAAAGTGTCAGAATGATATGCCATTCTGACACTTTTGTTAATCCTTCCAGAAGTTCTTTAATCTTCAAACTCTGGTATAAGCTCCATATCCTCTATTTCTTCGATGTCTTCAGGCATAGCCTGCTGCTGAGGTCTTTCAAAGTCCAGTGGCATACTTTCATGTGCCGGGATAAGGTCCCTGACCTCGCTTTCGGCTGCGTCCATCATCTCCCCTCTTGGAATTACAAATGTAGAGGTCAATGTAAGAACCAGAAGCACTATGGCCAGTGTCCATGTGGCTTTTTCAAGAAAGTCGGTGGTTTTCCTGACTCCCATAATCTGGTTGCTGGAGGAGAAGTTGGATGCAAGTCCGCCCCCTTTGGCATTCTGCACCAATACAATGAGTACCAGCAGTATGCAGGTGATCAGAATCAGTACTGATATTAATACAAAAGTTCCCATTATCGTTTGGATTTAGTTGTTTTCAGGTTATTGATCAACGTATGGATTCTATTTTTTTTGCAAAGTAACTGCTTTTTTCCGGAAACATCAAACTTAATTTTTTATAAATGTCTATAGCCCTGTCTGTTTGGCCTTGTTTTACAAGTATTTGCGCCAGGGTTTCACTGACAATATCCGGGTGGTATTCAATGCTTTCGCGTGAGAGTTCGCCCTCCGGGACGCCTGAGGATTTTGACCTGATACGTGGCTCCTGTTTTAGAAAGCGTTCAATAATTGCCTGCTGGCTGGCGGTCTTCTTTCCGGGCTCATTTTGCTTTTCAGCAAGGGGAAACGTATTGAAACCTGAAAACTTTCCCGAGAGGAATGCCCTGAAAACTTTTCTGTCGGGTGCAATGGCCGCTGCCTTGTTTACCTCCTCCTTAAATGCTGACATCCCGGCGTTCATAAGCGCTTTTGCGTAAAGCATACGGGCATGCTGCGAATAGGGGTATTTTTTTATAACTCCTTTAAGGAACCTGGCAGCCTTTCTGTCAAGAGGTCTTTTGCCTTTGAGTATTTCATAATAATTTTTCTGCATTGACCTACCAGTTTACCAGCGCCTGGTTGAAAATATCTTCGACTAGTTCCTGTACAATGGCCTCTATTGCCTCATTCTCTATCTGTGCTAGACTCAAGTTGCTGTCATAATCGTAATAGCGCGAAAAGTTCCGCTGAAACTCTGAGTCCTCATCAAACTCATTGTAATACAAAACTCTGACACTAATGGTGAGACGGTTCATTGCAGCCCTGTCGTCGCCTGTTATGGCAACCGGTTCGGTTCGGTAATCTGTTATACTTCCTTCAAAATGAAGATGCCCGGTTCCCTCAACCATGCGCAGGTTTGTCTGCCTGAGGAATTTGTTCTGCAGCTCATCCGTAAACACCTGGCTTAATGTGGGCTGTACCAGAGACGCATTGTTTGGAAAGTAATCAACTGAAATAGTCTCTGCCTGCGGGGGTATGCTTGCCCCGGTAAAGGAATACATACCGCAACCGTAGATCAATGTTGCTGCCAGGCCGGTAAGGACCCATAATCTGATATTGTGCCGGATCTTCCTCATAAACCATACTCCTTGATCTTCCTGTACAAAGTCCGTTCCGAAATACCCAGTTCCCTTGCGGCTTTTTTCCTTCTGCCGCTGTGCTTGTGAAGGGCTTTTTCAATAAGGTCTTTTTCCTTCTCCTGAAGGGACAGGCTTTCTTCGACGAATTCATGTGGAGCCTCCTCGTAGCTCTCAATCAGGTCATCTTCTTCACTTCTTTCTCCGGGAACATTTATGCCGTCATCGTGATAAACCTGAGGGAGATCCCTGTCTTTGGCTATCTTTTCTATGAGGTGTGCATGCTCCTTTTGAAAGCTTCTGGAAACCTGCCCGTCTTCAAGCATCTGCATTATTATCTTTTTCATGTCTGTAATGTCGCGCTTCATTTCAAAAAGCAGCTTATACAGGATCTCCCTTTCGTTCATTCCCTCAATGTCCTTGCGCCTGTCATCAAAAAGGACAGGCAGGGGGCTGTAGGGGTCATTTGGGAGGTACTTGCCTATTATGTCGGCAGTTATATTTCTCTCCTTTTCTATTACTGACAGTTGTTCTGCCAGGTTTTTCAGTTGCCTGACATTTCCGGGCCACCTGTTATTCAGAAGCTGCTGTTCTGCATCACTGGAAAGATGGAGTGAAGGCATGCGGTATTTTTCAGCAAAGTCAGCCGAGAATTTTTTGAAAAGCATAACTATATCCTCCTTTCTTTCTCTTAAAGGAGGTACTTGTATGGGTACTGTGTTCAGCCTGTAATAAAGATCTTCCCGGAACTTCCCGGTGCCAACGGCCTCCTGGAGGTCGACATTGGTCGCTGCCACTACCCTGACATCGGTTTTCACCACCTTTGAAGCCCCTACCTTTATGAATTCTCCGGTTTCAAGTATTCTAAGAAGTCTGACCTGTGTCAGGTTAGGCAGCTCAGCGACTTCGTCCAGAAATATAGTACCGCCGTTGACCACCTCGAAATAACCTTTTCTGGCATCATGTGCGCCTGTGAAGGAACCCTTTTCATGACCGAAAAGCTCTGAATCAATTGTGCCTTCAGGTATGGCTCCGCAGTTGACAGCTATATAAGGCCCGTGCTTCCTGGAGCTGAGGTGGTGTATGATCTTGGGGAAGACCTCCTTACCCGTACCGCTCTCACCTGTAATCAGCACTGTAATATCTGTTGGTGCAACCTGCCTTGCAACGTCAATTGCGCGGTCCAGCTTCGGAGAGTACCCGATTATTCCAAATCTCTGTTTAATGGATTGAATGTCCATGCCATTTAGTCAGATTTCAAACGCAAAGTTAATGTTTTCTTTCAAGACCTGTCATATTGATAGTGAACTCATCAACATTTACTAACTTTGCATCCGTGTTTGCCGGCGCAGCTTAAGGCCCGGGAAAGGAAACCAGATAAAATGACAGGAAATAATGAGTAAAGAGGAAAGCAAGAAATATAAAAGGCATACTGTTACTGCCGCCCTGCCATATGCAAACGGCCCTATACACATCGGGCATTTGGCCGGAGTTTACGTCCCGGCCGATATATATGTTCGCTATCTGCGCCTCAGGGGTAAGGATGTGATTTTTATCTGCGGAAGTGATGAGCATGGGGTGCCTATCACTATAAAGGCCCGGCAGGAGAATAAGACCCCCCAGCAAATAGTTGATAAATACCACGAGCTGATTAAAGACTCTTTTTCTGAATTCGGGATAAGCTTTGATGTATACAGTCGTACATCTGCAAAGATCCATCATGAAACAGCGGCCTCCATGTTCCTTAAGCTCTATAAAAATGGTGAATTTATAGAGAAGGAGTCTGAACAGTATTATGATGTGGAGAGCAGGCAGTTCCTTGCCGACCGTTATATTGTCGGCACCTGCCCGCACTGTGGTTATGAAAAGGCTTATGGCGATCAGTGTGAGAACTGCGGCACCTCGCTGAGCCCGACAGAGCTTATTAGCCCGAGGTCAATGCTGAGCGGCAACAAGCCTGTCATGAAAAAGACAAAGCACTGGTACCTGCCGCTCGACAAGCATGAGGATATGCTTCGCAAGTGGATACTTGAATCCCACAGAGACGACTGGAAGCCGAACGTATATGGACAGTGCAAGTCGTGGATAGATCAGGGGCTCCAGCCCAGGGCTGTTACACGCGACCTTGACTGGGGTGTAAAACTTCCTCTTGAGGGTACAGAGGGAAAAGTCCTGTATGTATGGTTCGATGCCCCTATTGGCTATATTTCAGCTACAAGGGAATGGGGTGAGTCGGAAGGCAGGGACTGGGAAAAATACTGGAAGGATCCCGAAAGCAAACTGGTACATTTTATCGGCAAGGACAATATTGTTTTCCATTGCATAATATTTCCGGTTATGCTTAAAACAGAGGGTTCATTCATACTCCCTGACAATGTTCCTGCAAATGAGTTCCTCAACCTGGAGGGTGACAAGATATCAACATCACGCAACTGGGCAGTATGGCTGCACGAGTACCTGATGGAGTTTCCGGGCAAGCAGGATGTGCTGAGGTATGTATTGTGTGCGGCTGCCCCTGAGACAAAAGACAATGACTTTACATGGAGGGATTTCCAGGCCCGCAACAATAATGAGCTGCTGGCAATATTCGGTAATTTTGTAAACCGGACCCTGGTACTTACCCATAAATATTTTGATGGCCGGGTGCCTGAAATAACAGAACTTAACGACAAGGACCGTCAGGCTCTGGATGAGATGAGATCATTCCCTGAAGTTATCGGGAAGAATATAGAAAAGTACCGTTTCAGGGAGGCCCTGGCTCATATGATGAATCTGGCAAGGCTCGGCAACCGTTATCTTACAGAGGCGGAACCCTGGAAAATATTCAAGCACAACCCTGAAAGGGTTAAAACAATACTCAACATAAGCCTTCAAATATCAGCGTCTCTGGCACTACTTTCAGAGCCTTTCCTTCCACATACCGCGGCAAGGTTAAGAAATATGCTCGGTATTGCCGGCCCCGGGTGGGAGGAAGCCGGGAGGGATGATCTGCTTGCTCCCGGCCATATAATAAACAAGGCTGAACTTCTGTTTGAGAAGATAGAAGATGCCACAGTGGAGCATCAGGTTAAAAAACTTCTTAAGTCAAGGGAGGCAAATGATGCAGCAAATATTGCCCCGCTAAAGGAAACAGTGAGTTTTGAGGATTTTGGTAAAATGGATATAAGGACTGCTACCATTCTGGATGCGGAGAAAGTGCCAAAGACCAAGAAGCTGATAAAAATGACGGTTGATTCAGGTCTGGACAAAAGAACAGTGGTTTCCGGGATAGCTGAGTATTACAAACCGGAGGAGATTGCCGGCAGAAAGGTGTTGTTGCTTGCTAACCTCAAATCAAGGAAGATAAAGGGGATAGAGTCGCACGGTATGATACTGATGGCAGAGAACAGTGATGGTTCACTTTCGTTTGTTGCCCCGGAAAAGGACTTTGGGAACGGCAGTTGCATTTCCTGATAAGTTGAATGTAGTGTTTGGTCGAAAATATATGCGTTAAGAACCTTTTTTTGTATTGCTGGTTTTTAATTTTCACAATAACTGTGTATCTTTGCAACAAAATAAATGGCCCCGTAGTTCAACGGATAGAATAGAAGTTTCCTAAACTTTAGATACAGGTTCGATTCCTGTCGGGGCTACAAAGCTTATTCACGAACGGCCGGTTTATTGGAATAACCCGGGGGGTTTTGGCCGGGTGCAGTGAACCGGTCATAAGCATATAACCATGAACAGAAAAGAAGACCGACCGAGTAAGATCTCCTACGAACGTCAACTGAACCAAAAAGGTATTCCGGAAGACCAGAAAAAGTCCAATGGCGGAAGGATACCCGATTATGTCAAATATGGCACATGGCTGCGCGTAAACGATCCGGAATACTTCCAGAAAACCTATGAGGAATGGAAGGCGAAAATGCGTGCAGAGGAGGCATCAAGGCAATAGCAGATATTATAAGGTGTGAAACCCATCAGGCGCCTCGCAGGGCAAACGGCTATCTACGGCTTCAGTAATATCCTGGGCCGGTTTATTAACTTCCTTCTTGTTCCCCTTTATACAAGAGTTTTTATTCCTGGTGAGTATGGCGTGGTCACGGAGATGTATGTCTATGTGGCTTTCCTGCTTATTGTATTGACATACGGCATGGAAACCGCCCTGTTCAGGTTTACGGAGGATAATCCCGTAAAAAAAGACAGGGTGTTCAGTACCGCACTGAGTTCGGTTATTGCAACATCTGCAATATTTATACTGGCAGTGCTTTTTTTCAGGCAGACCCTGGCAGACCTGATGCGTTACCAGGATAATGTTGAGTATATTGTCCTTTTGTGCCTTATTGTAGGCCTTGATGCCATTGCGGCAATACCCTACGCAAAGCTCAGGGCTGACAACCGCCCCTGGCGCTTCGCCATAGTCAGGTTAACCGGTATTATAATTAATATCGGCCTGGTCCTGTTTTTCCTGGTACTCTGCCCCGGAATAAATGAAAGCGCCCCTGAGTGGGTCAGCACCCTGGTCAACAGGGTATATGATCCGGGTATCGGGGTTGGTTATGTGTTCATTGCAAACCTTGCGGCAACATCGGTAAGTCTTATAATGCTGGCACCTGTGGTGTTTGGGAAAAAGCTGTCGTTTGACAGGTTGTTATGGAGCAGAATGCTGATATATTCCCTGCCTTTACTGGTGGCCGGCATGGCCGGATGGGTAAATGAAGCACTTGACAAACTGCTTTTGAAGTTTATTCTGCCCGAAGAAATTGCAATGGAACAGGTTGGTATATACGGTGCCGTATATAAGTTGTCAATAATGATGACACTTTTTGTACAGGCATTTCGTTTTGCGGCCGAACCATTTTTCTTTGCCCAGGCCGGGAAGGTTGACTCCGGGCAGCTGTTTGCACGGGTAATGAACTATTTCGTAATAACATGCCTGTTTATATTCCTGGGTATTATGCTCTTTATTGATATTGTAAAGCATTTCATTGGTCCGGAATTTCATGAAGGCTTGTCTGTTGTACCGGTATTGCTGCTGGCAAACATGTTCCTTGGAATATTCTGGAACCTTTCCATATGGTACAAGCTGACGGCAAAAACCATTTATGGTGCAATGTTTTCAGTTACCGGAGCTGCTATTACCATATTGCTGAACATCTGGTGGATCCCGCTCTTCGGATATCACGGCTCGGCATGGGCAACCCTTGTATGTTATTTTACCCTTGCAGCTTTGTCATATTTCACTGGCCAGAAACAATACAGGATACCCTATGAAACAGGGAAGATATTTATACTTATCACTGCAGCAATTGGGGTTTATCTGGCCGGCTCTGTTGTGACCGGCTTTCCCGGTGTTTATACCTATCTTTTTAATGTATTGCTGTTGCTTGTTTTTAGCGGTATTTGCATTGCAGCAGAACCAGGCCTGAAGGCTATATTTAATGGTGCCAGGAGGGTATAGGCTATAGCCGTAAATGCAAATTTCCTGTTTTTTGTATCTTTGTGTTAATAAGTACAGGGCCGGGAATGTTTCCGGCCCTTTGTATCTGAAATATCAAAACTATATAATATGCCACTTATTAACCCGCGGCTTACCGCTAAAGCAAA
>SLKR01000124.1 GCA_007134525.1 Bacteroidales bacterium
CATGTGCCATAAGGGCCTGTACAAACCCAAACATATCCCAAAGTATTTGAAATGAGGGATCATACAAGGCAAGCCGGTTTTCTGCGGCCAATCGTTCCAGTTGAACCAAGGCGTACATCAAGCCATGATCTTTATCATGATTGCCATCGACATCCAATACCCGTACATCCATTACAAGGTGTTCGTCAGCAATCAACTGCAAACTACTTCCAGGAAGCATTTGAATTTCTTTGTCATCAACAGGATGCTAAAATTTGCGGGCAAAACGGCTGAGCTTCTTTAGCGATTCTTTTATAATTTCCCTAAAATCACGATCATAAAAGATGGGGTTGGCAACCAACACCTTACGTAAAAATCCCGTCATATCGGGCAATAGGGTAAAATCTGGCAGTTCCTGCTGCTCCCGATCCTCTATTTTATTTATTGATTCTGCTGCAGAAAAGAGTGAAGTAAGTTTGAGAATTTTCTATTGTTTGAGCTCTTCAACTTTAATGCCCTTTTTCTCCATGGCCTTTATCATATCAAACCCATGCAGCTCAAAAACCAGGAAGGGGTTCTCATCAATACTCGCAGCTATGGTGTATACCACAGAGGCAATATGTTTGCAAGGAACTGCCCAGTCAGGACAGGAGCAACTCATCTGAATGTCGCGCCAGCTTTTGGGGAAAACCTGAATGCCTTGCGCCTCTGCAAGCTTTAATAAACCGGCAGGTAATTCACGGTTGAGCAATCGGGACAACAAGATGCGATTGTTAAGAACCGACCCCAGTAACTGATTTTGTTCATCCAGGCTGAATAAGGGCACAACCATCTTTACTTTATAGGGAGAAGGTCTGGTTCCGGCAACACGGGCATGAATAACATTCTTTTTATACTCAATGCCCTTCACCGCGCCCTTGGAAGCATAATTGCGTCCGCGTGGTAAACGATTGCTGTAATCAATCTTTTCGAGGGCATTGAGCCATTGCAGCCCCCACCAGGTTCTGCCATATTTTTGGGCCATTGAAAGCTTTTGTTTAAGTAACGAATCAGCAAAAATAACAATATCAATAATCATTTTAACCCAAGTCGTTCCAGGAATCGATGGGGGTCTTCCTGAAACAACCAACTTAACTCATCTGTTGATAAATTATACCCCTTTGGGTATATATTGGTCATTAAGAATCTAATTACACCCAAACAGGTATAATTCAAATATTTTTATTAAATTTACACCCTAAAGGGTATATGTATGAAAAAATCAATGCAACCACTTCAGGCATTCCTTAAGGAAAAAAGGCAAAAGTTGAGAATGACGCAGCAGCAGCTTGCTGTTAAATCCGGGGTAGGTCTGAGGTTCATCCGTGACATGGAACAGGGCAAAGCTTCCTTGAGGATGGATAAAGTTAACCAGGTTTTGCTGATGTTTGGCTACGAACTTGGCCCGGTACCTCTGGACCGCAAAAGACTGATCGATGAGGACAGCTAAAGTATATTATCACGACAAAATAGCCGGTATTCTGTCAGAAACAGAAGAAGGTTACGTTTTTAGATACGACACCGACTACCTGCAGGCAAGAGAAGTTGAGCCTGTGAGTCTAACATTACCTGTAAGCGAAGAACCATATCTCAGCAAAGTAATGTTTCCTTTTTTTGACGGATTGATCCCGGAGGGTTGGTTGCTTGATATTGCAGAGAAAAACTGGAAAATTGATGCACGTGACCGTATGGGACTCTTACTTGCCTGTTGTCGCGATTGCATAGGAGCTGTAAGCATCAAAAACGACAGCAATACTAAATAAGGATGGAAGACAGACGGTGTTTATATTGTTATCAATTGCTGAGCCTGGAAGAACAAGATATTCATGCTGTTTGCAGCAAAAAATTTTTTGGTTCCTCTGTGCCACCTCTGTTGCCCTATTCAGAGGCGGAGATGTATGAACTGGGCTTGCAGGTGATTAAAAGTCAGGCTGTGGTTACCGGAGTTCAACCCAAGCTCTCGCTTCACCTTGAACAGTCAAAGTTGAAGGATATGACACAAAGATTTACCATTGTAGGTCTTTGGGGAAGCTACATTCTGAAGCCACCTACTGATCAATATCCCAGCTTGCCTGAGCTGGAAGACCTGACCATGCATCTGGCAGAAACATGCGGTATTAAAACAGTGCCTCACTCGCTGATAAGGATGCAATCAGGTTCACTTGCCTATATCACAAAACGGGTTGACAGGACAAGATCACAGAAAGTTCACATTGAAGATATGTGTCAGCTTACTGGTCGTATGACCGAACATAAATATATTGGATCTTATGAGCAAATCGGAAAAGCCATATTAAAGCATTCTGCAAACCCACTTTTGGATGCAGTTAATTTTTTTGAACAGGTAGTTTTTTCTTTTCTTACTGGCAATACCGATATGCATCTGAAAAATTTCTCACTGATTAAGCAGCCAGATGTTGGGTGGGTACTTTGTCCGGCATACGACATGGTGGCCTCTGCACTGGTTGTGAAAGGAGATACGGAAGAAATGGCGTTGAACCTCAATGGGAAAAAGCGGAAAATCAACAACAATGATTTCCGGTCGGCCATGAAGAAGTGTCATATACCCGCAAAGGCGACAGATAATATATTCAGCAAGTTTGAAGGAATCGATAAAAAGTGGGAAGAACTGGTGGAGGTCAGCTTCCTGCCCGAATATCTAAAAAAGGCCTATTTAAAACTGGTTGGTGCGCGAATGAAACAGCTTTATGAATAGGCGCACTGCGGTATTGTTTCCAATTTTATGCCTTAGTGAATTAATCCATTTGGATCTATTTGCCGATACAGAGCTTTTCTAACGGCTGATATCCTGATTGTTATGGGATATTAGCAACAATTTAGCAGCGGAGAAACAGCAAAAAAGGGCAGAATCAATAACCGTTTTTAAGCCGGGTGGACATAAGGGTTTGTTTTCATATTCACGAGTTCTTTTCAATGTTGATGTTTGAATGTTAAAAATATAAACATACAATATGGAAGTGAAACCTTTTAAGCATTAGCCCTATTTTTTCATTGTAGTATTTTTAGCTGCACATCGCTGATATTAAATATTATTTTAAGTTGCATAGTATTCTGATGAATCAACAGATGATTAATATGCAAATACTCTGTTGGGATGGAAGCTCAAATGAAGATCCCGTTGAGTGCAGCTGACATTACCTTCTGTTGCAAACTTACCGGTGGAGAGATTACCCTAAGTTGATGAGCATAACAAATTCGTCTGGATTCCTGGTGATTATTATTAATTTATCCTGTGAATTTGTGTAAAAGAACAAGCGGAAACAACTCAGGGCTTTTTGGAGAAGACGGTTTAAAAAAGCTTTGCTTGAGTTAAAATGGACACTGGTGGTAGCATTCTGGTTTCTGTCTATCATTTTGGTAGTGTACCAAAAGCGGAGATGCCGATAATGAAGATTTCCATGAAGCAATAATCATTTATATTGAATGCACAACCCTCGTGCATTTCCAGTCGGTGATGTACAAAATTTTTAAAATTCTGCGTGGGTTATTTTTGTTGGCAAGTAACCCATATTGTATTTAACGAGTTGTAGGGAATCGCTGCCCAATTACGCCCTTTTCAACAAATCCAATTGTTTAAGGATGTATTCAATAATATGAGTTGTTTATCGAGTTGCAGTATATCCAGTTTAGTCCGTATTTTCTTGTTTCATAAAATCCAGCACCGTCTTTTCAATGACATTTTTTACAGTAGTCCAATTCAGGTTGGGTTGCTTCAGCATAATGGGCCAGTCAGTAAGATCCACATCATCGAAGTAGACCAGGCTTTTAATAACATGGGTGCTGTCATGCTGCTTATATTTATTCTGGTAAAAACCCAGGATTTCCCTCAAACTGAAGTGCTTCAATGCAAAATAGATGTCAACAAAATCTTTTGACCGCTGACCGCTCACGGAAATGGCATTCAGCTTCATAGCCAGAATATCTTCTTCCGAAAAGATGGTTAAACCCTGTGATTTAATGGGTGGTTTTACATTGGGATAGCGATGTGCTATGAAATCAACATTCACTTGGTCAATGCTGCCTTTAATGGTTGAAGCAGAAGTAAAAAATAACTGTATGGGATAATCCTGTTGCAGGTTTTCAAGAAGCTGGCCGGCATCAAAATGATGGTTGGTAAATAAATCCAGGTCAATAGATTTACGATGCCCGAAAAACAGGGAGAGGGCGGTTCCTCCGGCAAGATTGAAGCCCGACAGGTAATCCTTTGCCTGAAGACTTTTCAGGAGTTCCAGTGTGGCGGTTTCGAGCGTTTGCGTTTGTAACATTTGAAGGAACTTAAAGGAAGGCTGAAAATTAGGGAAACAAAATTTAATGTTTTGGGATCAAGGTAATTCAGGCTTGTCAATACATCCAATACCAGGGGTTCACCGTAATAATCAAGGACCCGCTTGATTTCTGCTACCGTACCCAGTGAAAAGACCCGCTCGATAATCAGACGTTTGGATTGATTGGCATTCAGTTTTTTAATATCCGTATCCCAAAAGTATTGGGGGCTTAATTCGCTGACAATATTGAAATTACCTTCATTCATTTCATTATAAAAGTACAAAAAAAAATGGCGATCGCAAAGCTCTCCCTCAGCCAACTACATATTTAAGAAAACATTTTAAGTATTTCAAAATATTCACAACAATTAAAGTATTTACAGTTTGACTTACTTCCCAATACAGAACCTGCTGAATATCTCCCCGAGTATCTCATCTGAACTAATCTCGCCCGTTATGCCTCCAAGGTGGTGCAATGCACTCCTGAGGTCTATTGCGAGGAGGTCGCCCGAAATATTTTCATGAACGCCTTTTTCAACCTCCTGTATAGATTCAGAAGTTCTCAACAATGCTTCGTAATGCCTGCTGTTTGTAACGATAGTTCCCCTTGCTTCTTCTGCGTATGTATCAACAGACTTAAGAAGGAAATCGGTAATCATGGAAATGTTCTCTTTCCTCTTGGCTGAAACAAATATGGTTTCAAGGTCAACCAGGTTTTTGAAATGATGAGGCATCTCCTCCATCAGATCAATCTTGTTAGCTATAAGTATAAGCCTCTTATTCTCATCCCCCACTTCCGAACGGAATTCAGACAGGGTTTCTGAGATCTCCTCTATGCTGGTAGAGCTGGCATCAAACATATAGAGTATTATGCTTGCCTGGCGTATCTTCTCATATGTACGTTCTATACCGAAGCTTTCAACCTTGTCGCTGCTCTTGCGCAGACCGGCAGTGTCAATAAAACGGAATGCCACACCATTAATACTTATTGTATCCTCCACAGTATCACGTGTAGTTCCCGGCACTTCACTTACAATTGCCCTTTCCTCATTAAGTAAGGCATTCAACAAGGTAGACTTGCCAACATTGGGTTTGCCGATTATAGCAACAGGTATTCCCTGTTTTAGCACATTTCCCAGGGAAAAGGACGCAATTAGCTCGGAAACCTCTGTTTTAACATCTTCAAGCAGCCTTAGCAGCTCCTTCCTGTCAGCAAACTCAACATCCTCTTCACTGAAATCGAGTTCGAGCTCAATAAGTGAGGAGAATTCGACAAGTTTGCTGCGCAAATCCCCTATCCTTTTGGAGAAATGGCCCCTCATCTGCCTAAAGGCCATTTTTCGCGAAGCTTCAGAGTTGGAAGCAATGAGATCCGCAACTGCCTCAGCCTGCGATAGGTCCATCCTCCCATTTAGGAACGCACGCTGTGTAAACTCCCCGGGTCCGGCCATTCTTGCTCCGCAGTCAATCAAAAGCCTGATTATACTTTGCTGTATATATGGTGATCCGTGACAGTAAATCTCAACCATATCCTCAGCAGTATAACTGTCCGGGCCGGGAAACCTGGCAAGCATGACTTCATCCACTTCCTCATCTCCGTCTTTTATAACACCCAGGGTCATCACACGGGGCTCCGCCCCAAGCAGATCCAGCCCTTTTTTTTTCGGTCTGAAAACTGACCCTGCAATTTCAAAACTCTCAGGGCCGCTGAGGCGCACAACTGCAATGGCAGAAATGCCGGGAGGTGTTGCCGGAGCGCATATTGTATCTTTGATTTCACTTAATTTACCCATATTAATCAATATTGCTATCGGGCAGCTAACAAACACCAAAACTTCAGCCTGCCGGTAATGCTGATCCATGCCACATTCACCGCCTTAACAAATATAGTAAATTAACAAGAGGGCTTATTTTATGAATAGCATATTTTGGACAGAATAACAAGGTAAACTCTCTGTATTTAATAGTTTCAAAAATTATTGCTTGTTAAAAAAATTAACGTTAAATTCACAGGGTGAAACCATTCTGCAATGAATTCAGCAGACTTACCTATATGGGAACGGTACGTATTCGCCCAAAATATATAGTAATGAGGCCCAACTTACATAAGTCGCTGTTAAAGGTTTTGATCTCCCTGATTTTGATAACAATGCAGTGTGGCTATTCATTGGCGCAGCAAAAAACAACCCTCTTTTCTTACTACACAATAGATGACGGCCTTTCACAAAACCTTGTGCACTGCATGTTAAAGGACAGTAATGGCTTTATGTGGTTCGGCACATGGAACGGGCTTAACCGTTTTGACGGTTACAACTTTACAGTTTTTAAGCGGGGTGAAACAAAAACGGCAATATCGAGTAATTTTATCTATGCACTTGAAGAGGACAGCTTCGGTAATATCTGGATTGGAACCGATAATGGACTAAACCTTTACATCTACGAACTTGACAAGACAATAACACTTGACAGTGGCACCAGGTCTTATGAATCAATTATTTCCGGACACATCAATGCACTTAAAAGGGACAGCAGCGACAACATCTGGATAGGAACAGATTCAGGTATTGACGTAGTGAGCGTACTTGACTCAAGGGGGGCAATAAGACCAATAAACAGATTCACCGGAGCAGAGCGCGGAGGCAGACTGACAGGCAGTCATATTAACTGCATATTCGAAGACAGCAGGGGTTTGATATGGATAGGTACCAATAACGGACTGAATATGTATGATGGTGAAACGGGTAAGTTTCACCACTATACTAATGAAGATGAAAGTATTTCCCACAATACTGTAAATACCGTTTATGAGGATAAATACGGCAACATTTGGGTTGGCACCTATTACGGTTTAAACAGGATAGACCATGACAGCGGTGAAATAACTGTTTTTCACCACCTGCCAAATAGTCCTGAAAGCATATCACATAATGTAATAAGAGCCATAACAGAAGATATTGACGGGAACCTGATCATCGGGACACTTGGTGGTATCTCGGTTTACAATGAAACAACAGGTACTTTCAGTAACACAAGGCAGGCAGGAAACAACATCGGCCTTAACAATATCTTCGTAAGTTGCCTTCTGTCTGACAGCCAGGGCAATGTATGGATAGGAACCGAGAATGGTGGTGTAAACCGCTATAATGTACTTCAGAACCAGTTTTCCTTCTTTGAGAAAAAAACGGACCAGCAAAGAGGCCTTAATCATAATACTGTTAACTCTGTTTTTGAGGACAATAACTATATCTGGATAGGAACTGCGGGCGGCGGATTGAATCGTTACAATAAACAGAAAGGAACTTTCAGTCACTATATATATGATCAGTCAGATCCGGCCTCACTGGAAAACAATTTTGTTTCTGCAGTTACCAGGGCCTCAGACGGCAATATCTATGTCGGAACTTGGGGAGGTGGTCTACACCGGCTTGATAGGGACAGTATTGATTCGGGCAACTTTCACCACTTCCCGGTAGATCCGGGTACACCGCAAAACCTGCCTGATTACTTCATCTCTTCCCTGGCTGAGGATAAATTCGGGTATCTTTGGGTGGGAACACGTGAGGGGCTTGCCCGAATTGAACTATCTACAGGCAAGATAGATAACTTCCCTGAAAGGGAACACAACAGGACAATTAGCGGAATAGGCTTTATTGAATTTGATTCTGAGGATAATCTCTGGGTAGGCACCAGTTACGGATTATACAAAATCCAATCTCATGACAGGGGCAAAATTGACCCTGAAAAAAATGAGGTTATCCAATTTCTTAGTGACCCGGACGATCCATACAGCATTGCCTCAAACTTCATAACCTATATCCACATGGATATATCGGGTGATATGTGGTTCGGAACTTACGGTAATGGTATCTGCAGGCTGGAAGAATCTAATAACTTCAAGGAGTTTTACCGGTTTGAAAACTTCAACCAGTCTGATGGCCTTACCAACAATGTAGTGTTTGGCATTCTGGGAGATAATTCCGGAAACATGTGGATCAGTACAGATTACGGCCTTTCACGCTTCAGCGTCTTAGAAAGGAGCTTTAAAAACTATTATACCTCCGATGGCCTTAAGAACAACCAGTATTACTGGACAGCCTGTCATAAGAACAAAAGCGGCAAGCTCTATTTCGGGGGTACCAATGGCCTTAACACATTTTACCCCGACAGCATCAAGGAGAGGATGGTACATCCAAATATAGTCTTCACGGATTTCCTTTTAGACGGCAAACCTGTTGAGCTTGGTGCCAGGTATAATGACAAGGTACTGCTGGAAAACTCAGTAATTCAAACTGAGAATATAGATATGTCTTACATGGTAAGGGAATTCTCCGTTGGTTTTTCTGCCCTGCTGTATGACCAGCCCAACAAAGTAAAATATGCCTATAAGCTCGAAGGTTTTGACCAGGATTGGAATTATGTTGATGCAAACAGAAGGTACGCCTCTTATATGAATCTGCCCGGTGGTAATTATGTTCTAAAGGTAAAGGCTACCGATAACCACGGAAACTGGAACGATGATTACTCATCCATTGAAATAAACATTATTCCTCCATTTTACACAAGCGTATGGTTTATTGGCCTTATGATACTTCTTCTGGCCGGTGCAATAATAACCTACAACAAGTATACTCTGTTTATCATAAGGCTTCAAAAGCAAATCCTCGAAAAGAAGGTAAGAATAAGGACATCACAGATAGAGGCACAAAAGGAAAAACTAATAGGTCAGGCAAAATACCTCAATGAATCTCTTTTCCAGCTTGAGAACAGAAAACTTCAGATCGAGGAGCAGAAAAGGCAGCTTGAGAACAAGAATATAAAGATACAGGCTCAAAGAGACAAGTTATCAAGGCTTCACCAAAAAGTAAACCAGATAAATCAGCAGCAGCTTAACTTCTTTACCAACATTTCACACGAGTTCAGAACTACACTCAGTCTTATAATATCACCTCTTGAGCAGCTGATGAGCAACAAAAGTATATCGGTTAACCCTGAGCTCAAGAAAAGTCTGGAGCTTATAAACAAGAATGCCGACAGGCTCCTAAGGCTTATAAACCAGTTAATGGACATCAGAAAGATCGAGAGCGGGTATATTCGCCTAAAATGCACAGAATCTGACATTGTCGGCTTCACCCAGAAAATATACAATTCCTTCGATTCCCTGGCCGAGAAGAACAATATTGATTACCGGTTTATTTCCAGCGAAAAGGCCATATATACTTACTTTGACAGGGAAAAGGTTGAGAACATGCTCTACAACCTGATTTCTAATGCATTTAAATATACCACAGCCGGGGGCAAAATAGAGGTTATAATTGCAAGAACATTCGACAACGACCAATCAGGGTGCATGATTGCAGAAAACGGCAGACAGGAAGTAAATGGCTTTGACAAAGAGCTGCTGAATCTAAAGGATCCAAGGACAGTTGTGGAACAGAGCCTTAACAGCACCCAAAACCTCCAGAAAGGATACATAAACATACTTATCAGGGACAATGGCATAGGCATTGAATCAGACAAATTGCAAACCATATTTCAGCGCTTCAACCGCCTTCAGACACCCAGCAACAATTTAGTAAGGGGTTCCGGAATAGGCCTGAACCTTACAAAAGAGCTTGTCAGGATACATAAGGGCTCACTTTATGTCTCCTCAGCGCCCAATATGGGGTCGGCCTTTAAAATCCTGCTGCCGAAAGGAAGGGGCTTTTTGTCTGAAAAGGACATTGTAATAGAAAACCGCAAAAGAGCAGTTAGTTCAAAAGAAACCCATCCGTCAATCTATGATACAACTGAAGAAAAAACCGGGGCCGGTTCAAATGAGCTTACCGGGCAATACGGAGAAAATGCAATGGCAAGTATCCTTGTAGTTGAGGATGACGAAGAAATGCGTGAATTCATTGTCAACAACCTCAGGAAGAGATTCAGGGTCATTGAAGCCTGCAACGGAACTGAAGGCATTCATTTGGCCTTGGAGTATATTCCCGACCTAATTCTCTCTGATGTTATGATGCCGGATATGGACGGTCTTACAATGTGCAGGAAGTTAAAACATGAAATGTCCTCTTCACATATACCGGTCATACTGCTGACAGCCAAATCAGAGGCGGAATATTGTATAGAAGGACTTCAGACCGGTGCAGACGATTATATTACAAAACCATTCAATGTTGATGTGCTTGAGGCAAAGATCGTCTCCTTTCTGGAAAACAGAAAACTGCTCAGGAAGATATTCAGCTCCAGTATACAGCCCATACCCCAAGGTATTATCACCAACAGCCAGAATAAAGAGTTTTTGGAGAAAACTGTAAGTCTGATAGAGGACAATATTTCCAATCCTGAACTGAACGTAAAGATGCTGGCTGAAGAGCTCTGCGTTAGCCGCAGTCTTTTGCACAAGAAATTAACAACCATAGCCGGTCAGTCGGCCAATGACTTCATAACTTCAATACGCCTGAAAAGTGCAATTGCACTTTTCAGGGAAGGAAAATCAAATATCACTGAGGTGGCTTTTGAGATTGGCTTCAACGATCCCAAATACTTCAGCCGTTGCTTTAAAAAACATTTCAATGTTAGCCCCTCAGGATTTATTGGCGGAAAAGCCGAAAAGATATTTTACTCCCCTGTTGACTCATAACAAAGTCTTGATAAAGACTATTTTCTAATGACTTCTGGCTTTAAAGGCAATTCAACAATTGTCCACCACAAATACATGATTGTCCACCAGCAAGGAGGGTATACTGGGTATATTTGAGAAGGTAATCCATAATTTACAGTTCTCAACAAAATCTAATGTGATGAAGCATAATTTACGACTAAAGGCCGGCATTATAAGCTTCTTGATCCTGCTTCTCTCAGGGACGGGATGGCTTTATGCCCAGGACCATAATGTAAGCGGTACAGTTACCGATGCAGATTCAGGAATTACCCTCCCGGGGGTTAACATTATCGAAGTCGGCACCAGCAGGGGTACCATAACGGATATTAACGGCAACTACAGCCTGGCTGTTTCAGGTCCCGATGCTATATTGCGTTTTTCCTTTGTAGGGTTTATGACAGAGACAATAGCCATTGAAGGAATGACTGTAATTGACCTTGAGATGCAGCCCGATATTGCCATGCTTTCTGAAATGGTTGTCATAGGTTATGGTACACAGGCAAAATCCGATATAACCGGGTCTGTCTCAATAGTAGATGTTGAAAACATCGAAAGGATAAGCGGTCACAATGTTTCACGAGCCCTTCAGGGCCAGACCAGCGGCGTCATGGTCCAGGGAAGCGGTGAACCCGGTTCGGTACCTCATGTCAAGATCAGGGGTGTTGGCTCCTTTTCAAACACCGAGCCACTTTATGTTGTTGACGGTGTCCCTATTGCCAATTTTATTGGGGTAAGCACCGGTCAATACGGAGGATCGGATTCGCGAACCGGAGGTATAACAGACATTAACCCGAGTGACATTGAGTCCATACAGATCCTTAAGGATGCATCGGCTGCTGCAATATACGGAGCCAGGGGTGCCAATGGCGTGGTGATCATAACGACAAAAAGGGGACGTGAAGGAGACCTGAGGATAAGTTATGACGGCAACTATGGATTACAGCATATTACAAACAGGTGGGAACTCACCAACAGGGAGCAATATCAGGAACTGAACAACTTGGCGCGCCGGAATGCCGGGCTGTTCCTGGCCAGAGGCAATAACCCCGACCGTCCTGAGTTTATTGACGATATTGATACTGACTGGCAGGAGGAGGTTTTCGAAACGGGGCACATTACTGACCATACCATGACCCTGAGTGGTGGTACTCAGTCAAGCCGCTATTATGCAAGCTTCAACTTTTTCGACCAGAGCGGAACAATGGCTGGACCTCCACCCCACTTTAGCCGCTATTCTGTTCGTCTGAATGCCGACCAGGAAAAAGGGCGCTTTACGTTCGGACAGTCAGTTTATTATACACAAACACAACATATACGCCTTTCAAGCTCACAGTGGGAACCGCCTATAATAGGTTCATTGCTTTCAATCCCGACAGTACCGGTATATGATGAGAAAAACATCGGAGGTTTTGGCGGTGGTATAGATGCGATACATGATCAGATAGTAGGTAACCAGGTAGGCTTTAACCACCTTCGCAATATTGAGACCGAAAGGCACCGCCTGCTGGCAGTAGTCTATGGTCAGGTGGAACTGTTTCATGGCTTAAGCTACAGGGCAAACTTCAGCTACGACAGGTCTGACTGGTTGAACCATGAGTTTATACCGGTATATAACATCGGATCAAGGCACACCAATTCTATTTCCTTTATGAACCAGTGGCGTGGTGAAAACCCTTACATGCTGATGGAGCACACCTTGAATTACACCAACACCTTCGGAAGGCATAATCTAACCCTTCTTGCTGGATACACGGCACAGTACGACTATTTTTCACAAACGCACGCACATTCGGAAGGTTTCACAGAGCCTTACCTGGAGGTAATATCTGCAGGGCCGGACAACAGGAACGCATTCGGAAACAAAGCGGAACACACACTTTTATCCTATCTCGGACGTGCCAGTTATTCATATGATGACAGGTATTTTGTCACGACGAACTTTCGCCGTGACTATTCCTCAAGGTTCGGTCCAGGTAACAAATATGGTGACTTCCCATCTGTATCGGCCGGTTGGAAGGTAAGCAGCGAAGATTTCTTCGATGTGGACCTTATTGATAATTTGATGATCAGGGGAGGTTACGGTAAAATAGGTAATGAGGCAATCGGTGACTATCAATATGAGTCATTCATCAACAGGTATGCCACCTATGTGTTTGGCGGCAGGCTGCCCACAGGAGGAATACAGACCCAGATCATCGACCCGTCGATACGCTGGGAGGAAAGGGTAACCAGAAGCGCCGGATTTGACCTGGCTATGCTGGGGTACAAGCTTGAAGTCTCTGCCGAATACTACCACAATGATGCGAATGATATTCTCTTTGCCTCTCCAGTACCATGGTCTACAGGTACTGTCGGCAACCCGACCACCAACGCCGCGTCAATGACAAACCAGGGTTTTGAGTTCTCGGCAACATACAGGCACATGGAAGGGGACTTTCACTACAGGATATCTGCAAATGCTACAACTTTGAAAAACAGGGTAAACAGCATTGGCCAGCTGGATGATCCGGTACTCACCTATATGAGTAAAACAGAGGTAGGCGGAGAAATGGGACAGCTGTATGGCTGGGTATTTGACGGTATATTCCAGAATCAGGAAGAAATCGATAATCATGCATTCCAGACAGCGGGCACAAAGCCAGGCGATGTTCGCTTCAAGGATGTTAACGGTGACGGGGTGATCAACGACGAAGACAGGGTATACCATGGTAGTGCATGGCCCAAGCTTACAGGAGGCTTTACCACAGATTTTGCTTACAGGGGTTTTGACCTCTCAATATTCATGCAGGGTGTTTATGGCAATACCATGCTGAATGGTCCCTACCAGATACTCAGCAGCCTGGCACACGGCAACTATACAGTCGAATCCTACGAGAACTACTGGAGGGGTGAAAACACCTCCGACAAATGGCCCCGTCCTGTAATCGGTGACCCAAACAACAACAACAGGGTGTCGGACAGGTGGTTCCAGGATGGATCCTTCCTGAGGATGCAGAATGTTCAGCTGGGATACACCCTTACGCCTGAGATCCTTGGATTTGCTTCAGGGTTTGAATCACTGTATATATACGTATCGGCACAAAACCTCTACACCTTCACCAAATACAAGGGTTTTGACCCTGACGTGATCAACGACGGTCTGTTCTACAGGGGGCAGGATTACGGTTCATACCCGAATCCCCAAACCTTTCTCATGGGTGTAAAACTCTCGATATAAGTGAAAAGCAAAAGAAATAATCAAAAATATCCCAATAATGAAAAAATTAAGAATCACAGCCATAGTAGTCGGGTTGTTGATAGCCGGCAATGCATGCAAGCATGATTTTGTCGAGCTGACCAACCCGAACCAGATTACAACCGGATCTTTCTGGGAAACCGGTGATGACGCACTGGCAGGAGTTAACAGTGTCTACAGTGCACTGTACTATGATGGACTGTATTTGCGACTGTACCCATGGATAATGGACATCAGGGCGGATGATATGAGGAATACCAGCCCATGGTGGACGCAGGAGGTAATGAACTACCAGGTAAGTCCTGGCAATCCTTGCTATATTGCCCCCTGGGAACACAATTATGCAGGTATTTTCTGGGCAAACCAGGTACTTGAATATGTTCCCCCTATTGAGATGGATGAAGGGCTAAAAGAGAGGATACTTGCAGAGACCAAGTTCCTTCGTGGTCTTTACTATTATCATTTGCTGGCCGTTTATCGTGATGTGCCTATTATTACAGAACTGCCTTCGGGCCCGGAGGAGTATTATCCGCCAAAGTCGCATAGGGAAGAGGTGTTTAAGCATGTAATACAGGACTTCAGTGATGCAATGGCGGTGCTGCCGACAAAACAGGAGTACCCTGCAAGCGAAATGGGAAGGGCTACAAAAGGTGCGGCAGCAGGCTACCTTGCAAAGACCTATATGATAATACAGGAGTGGGAACTTGCAGAACCCATACTGAGGGGAATCATAGATCAGCAGTACGGCTCCTATTTCCTGGTTCCGAACTACCGTGACAATTTCACCACTGACAACGAGAACAACAGCGAATCACTGTTCGAGGTACAGTTCAGCAGAGATGTTGGTGGCACCACCCTGGGTTGGGCTGGAAACCCCTCATCGGCCTGGAGTAAGACATCAGGTAAGGCAAGGACATATGCGCCGCTTGGATTCGGATGGGGGGATGTAACCCCGACAGACTGGATATTTGAGCTTTTCCAGGAGGAGAGGACAGTCGATGATGAACTTGATCCCAGGATGAAGGCCAGTATGTTCTTTGACTATCCCGGATCAACCGTTTATGGTATTCCTTGGGAGGATCTTGACCTGCCTAATCATGTACATGTAAGAAAGTATCTCAATGACGACTACTATCCAAATGAGGATGAATGGCGCTCCGAAATAAACGAAAGGATACTCAGGTATGCTGACATACTGCTGCTTTATGCTGAATGCCTTAACGAGCTTGGGCGCACCCAGGAAGCATATCCCTATATTCAGGAAGTACGTGACAGGGCAAACCTTCCTGACCTTGCAACAACCAGGCCCAACATGAGCCAGGCAGAGATGCGTGACTGGATAACCCGTGAGAGGGCCCTGGAGTTCTGTTTTGAGGCTATCCGCTATGTAGATATACTTCGCTGGGGATGGTTGGAAGATGACAGTAAAATTGAAATGCTCAGGGAGAGGGATGCAGAATTCGAACTCTTCGTAAAGGGACGTGAATTCATGGCAATTCCACCCAATGAGGTGGATCTAAACAAGAACCTTGAACAGGATCCGGGCTGGAATTGATTCCAGCCGGATCCTGCTGTATATATAATATCCATTGAGTTAAATTACAACAAATCAAACCTTTTGTTTAACTAAAACCCTATCATTATGAAAACAATTTTACTAGGAATGATCATTGTGCTATTTATTGCAGGACATGCAGGTGCACAACATGCTTATTTCCCTTTCGACTCAAACGTTCTGGACCAGAACGAGAATATCCAGACACAGGCTTCACCTTCAGGCATATCATTTATTGAGGATGAGGAAAGGGGAGATGTGGTTTACTTTGACGGTGTGGATGGATATATTGAGATCCTCTCAAATCCGTATAATTTTGATGCTGTTACCTTTAATCTCTGGTTCAACTGGACCACTGAAGTTGATTTTCAATGGTGGGTCAGGTTATTTGATTTCGGCGAGCATGTTGACAATGCCCCTGAAGATCCCCGTAACGTATTATTCTGTACCCTTTTTGCATTTGACGACCTGATGCAGATGAACTTTCATCACGGGGAAAGGATGGAGCCAGGGACTGATTCAGTTCTTACCAGCCTTGAACCCATTGAAAGGAACAAGTGGTACATGTATACATTTGTTCATGAAGCAACGGGAGCCAGACTCTATCTCGACGGAGAACTTCAAAGTGAGATTGAACTCGAGGACCTTCCGCCCAGTGTTATGTCAGAGTTTGCAGATATGTGGCTTGGAAGGGCAAACTGGCCTGATCCACTTTTCACCGGGATGATGGACGAATTTACTATTTGGGATAGGGCCCTGGACGAAGAGGAGATTATGGAGTTGTTTGAAGGAGATGAAGATCCAACACTGGTAAGACCCCTTTCCGAGAAAGATGCCCTTATCTACACCTTTGCGAATAACCTGAGAATTGAGCTTCCGACCTTCAATGAAGCTTCAGTTGAGGTATACAGCCTTAACGGTTCTCTGGTATTCAGAAAAGACCAGATCGGGCACATAACCGATGTTCCTCACTTGGAGACAGGCTTATACGTGGTCAGGGTAATAAACAACAACCAGATGACTACTGAAAAGGTATTTATCAGGAGTAACAGATAAATAAACTATCCTTAAAAAGGAATTCCTGATACTTAAGATGAACAGCCCGGGCAAGACGCATCTTTTTTTGATACGGAGTTCCCGGGTTTTTTAATCAATAAAATCATTAAGTCAATGAAACAGAAGGAATTTATCAAAAAAATCTCTTTATTTCTAATCCTGCCGGCAGCCCTGCTGCTCAGTTCAACCGTATTGGCACAGCATGAGGCAAGGATTGTAATTAATGCGGACCTGGGCGAACAGCAGATAAGCCGCCATATATACGGACACTTCTCAGAGCACCTTGGGGAGTGTATTTATGGTGGTTACTGGGTCGGTGAAGACTCGGACATTCCGAATACAAGGGGTATTCGAAATGATGTGGTGGATGCCCTGAAGGCAACCAACATTCCAAACCTGCGCTGGCCAGGAGGATGTTTTGCTGACGAGTACCACTGGATGGATGGTATCGGTCCGAGGGAGGAAAGACCTACAATGATCAACACACACTGGGGAGGGGTTACCGAAGACAACAGTTTCGGCACCCATGAATTTCTAGATTTGTGCGAACAACTTGACGCTGAACCAATTATTGTCGGTAATGTCGGAAGCGGAACCGTTGAGGAGCTGTCAAAATGGGTTGAATACGTCAATTTCGACGGAGTTAGCCCGATGGCAAACCTCAGACGGGAGCATGGCCGTGAAGACCCCTGGGGAGTAGTATACTGGGGCATTGGCAACGAGAACTGGGGATGCGGCGGACACATGACACCGGAACATTACGCTATACTCTACAGGAACTATGCAACTTATGCAAGAAATTACGGTGATACCCGGCTGAGGAAGATAGCAGGAGGTGCGAATGTAAATGATTACAACTGGACAGAGGTAATGATGCGGACCATACCTCACTGGTTAATGTGGGGCCTGTCACTGCACCATTACACAACTGACTGGTACAACAAAGGTCCGGCAACCGGCTTTCCGGAGTACAGGTATTTTGACATCATAAACCGCTGCTATGACATTGAGCATGTAATCAGAAGGCATATGACGGTAATGGACAGGTACGACCCACAGAAAAACGTAGCACTCGTCGTTGACGAATGGGGAACATGGTATGATGTTGAACCGGGCACGAACCCAGGATTTCTGTTCCAGCAGAACACATTAAGGGATGCATTTGTTGCCGGAATATCCCTGAATTACTTCAATGAAATGAGCGAAAGGGTCAGGATGGCCAATATCGCCCAAACCGTAAATGTATTGCAGGCACTTATACACACCGAGGATGAAAAAATGGTGCTGACCCCAACATACCATATCTTTGAAATGTACAAGGGACACCATGATGCCACACTGCTGCCACTTCACCTGGAAACCGGCTATTATGAATTTGAGGGAGAAAGTGTACCGGCACTCAGCGCATCGGCTTCAAAGAAAGATGGAAGGATATTGCTTTCAGTGGTAAATGTTGACCCGCGGCAGGATTCTGAACTAATGGTTGACCTCAGGGGACAGGATGTGTCAGACTTCTCGGCAAGGATCCTGACTGCAGATGAACTTGACGCCCACAATACATATGACAACCCTGACGAAGTTGTCCCACAAGAGTTTAACAGTGGAAGACTTAGCAATAATGAGCTGCGCGTAACAATCCCCGCAAAGTCAGTTGTGGTGTTTGAGATAAACTAGAACAGGAATAAAGGCAGATTAGTTACTGTATTAAAAAACCACCCCCGCTGAAGCGGAAGGGTGGTTTTTTGAAGACCAACAATTAAAAACAACAACAAATCAAACAACATTGTATCAATTACAAACCATTACGAATCCCCCTTTCGGCTTCATTGATACAGAATATTCACCTCCATTTAGGATCAGATCTTCTTTCAGTAGCTCCCTTGCTGAGGCCCCATCTGTAATTTTATAACCTGTAATATCATTACCCAGCACCGACAGGTCAAAATCCACATCCATATTTTCATTGGTACCGTTTATTCCGGCAATATACCAAGAGTCGCCTTTCCTGCGTGCCAATACAACATATTCACCCGGGAATCCCCCCAGAAATACTATATCATCCCATGTTACCGGTACATTGCCAAGGAAGTTCCTTGCAAATTCAGCAGCGGTGGCCATACCCTCAGGAGTTTCTGCAAAATGCTGTATTCCCGATTGGAATAAAACAGCCGTTGCAAGTTCAAAGCCATTTGTCGTCTGCCTTTCTATCCCGGGAATCTCATACAGGCAAACCGGTGTATAATCCATTGGACCGAAAACATTTCTTGTAAACGGCAGCATCGCTGCATGGTTGGCAGTCTGGTCGGCATCCTCCTGGAAAAAGGTCATAAACTCAAAACCCCTTACCGATTCCATGGTCATAAGGTTTGGATATGTCCTCTGCCAGCCACGGGGAATTGTAGAACCGTGGCAATTTACCAGCAGTTCAAAATCCGCTGCATCCTCAAAGATATCTTGGTAATACTCTATCATTGACTGGCCGTCTCCGGCAAAAAAGTCCACCTTGATCCCCTTTACTCCCATGTCGCTGATGCGCCTGAACTCTTCGCGACGGTCTTTCCTTGTTAAAAGCCTGCTCTTGGGCGAATAGACTGTCTCATTCCAGTCTCCAGATGAGTTGTACCACAATAATAGCCCTACATCCTTGCTTATAGCATATTCAGCCAGTTCAGCTATTCTTTCATAGCCAATATTCCTGTCCCAGTTTACGTCAACCAGTGAATACTCCCATCCCATATCTGCAGCATAATCAATGAAACGTTTCTGCACATCATATACCACAGACTGGTCCTTTAATAGTGCCCAGCTCCAGGCTGACCTTCCGGGTTTTATAAATGATGTATCCATTAAAACTGCAGGGTCTGCCATATCTGTTCCCAGTGTCGATTCAACGATGGTGCCCAGATCACCTACAACTATTATACGCCAGGGAGTCTCCCAGGGAAGACCAGATTCAGGGAATAGTGCTCCACCGGGAAAAACCTCAGGTGACTGGGGAAAACCGACCGTATAACCATTTTCATCTTCAAGGGTTCGTAAACGGGTACCGCAATAGTTCCTGCCGAGGCCTGCCTCGCTGATCAGCACCCAGTTACCCACTGGTGTTGAAAAAAGAGCCGGGTAGACCCAGCCAGATTCAAACAATGAAGCTGTACCTATTGCTATATCCTGCATATAAAATTCCTCATATGAAGGATTTGTGTTTGCAAAACCTGTCTGGGCAAGGGCCATTGGCTGAATCCACGCCCTGCTGCCTTCCGGAAAGATATAGCTTGTCAGCTCCTCTTCAATGCGCTGGACTCCTTCACCGGGTTCACCAGGAAAGAAATAACGAAAAGCAACACCATCGTCAGAAACACGGAAGATAATATCCATCTCATCCCCGTCACCATTAATCAGCCTGAATTTTCTCTCATACCCGTTATATTTGCAATGACTCCTTTTACCATTTAGGAGTTGATAATCAAAGTCCACCAACTCAGGTGAGGACGTATCGACAAGCTCAAGTCCACCTGAAAAATCCCTGGCGGCCATTCTTATACCAAGAAGGGATTCAGATATCACCGTAATGTCATCCCGGGTCACACTGTATCTGGCCTCTCCATTGTCATTAATTGAGAAAACCACATTAATATTCTCGCCCGGACTTGAAACGGTCCACTTTTCCTCAGTCTGGGAACAGGAAAAAAGAACCATTGCCAGTAAAACCTTAGGCAGAACTCTTAGCGATAAAGGGAGTGAAAATCTGAATATTCTGTTTTGCATATCTGTTAATCTTTATCTATGCGTTTGCCCCATATGCCAAACCCTTCATCCGACAAGCCGGAGAAGAGAACGGTTTCCCTATTGTTCTCCCAGTCCCATCCACGAAATACCAAGAGAGTTTCGGCACTATTATTTTGAGCATCGGCAAGTATAATCAAGTTCTCCTCCATAGTCCAGTTCAACCCGGGCTTATCCAAAACTGTTCCATCCTCTGAGAAATGTATACGTTCGGAGTTATTGAACAAAAGAGTGTCGTAATGCCACCCGCCAGGGGGTATTTGTCCCTGCCACAATGTAACCGTATCTTCAACCTCCCTGAGCCTGATTTTCTCCCAGCTGCCTGCTATTTCACCTTCAGATACACTGGTTTGCGGAACACCCGCATACCTCTGCGGAGACAGCACCGGCCAGTCATCCTCTGTCCAGAAGACCTCCCTGACATGAAGGACCATCATATGGTTCCCCGGGGCAAGCCTTCCCTGGTGCATAACAAAGAACCTGCCATCATCATAAAGGGCAGCATTATGTCCGACTCCGGCCCAGCCAGGGTGTCCTTCAAAACGGTACGGGTATGTGATCATGGGCAGGTTATTCTCCTCATCGGCAAGATCCCTTCCGAAATAATCATAATAGGGGCCTTCAGGATTTTCTGAGCGCCCCACTCTTATGTTATAGTGTGAGAACAGGGGATCATATGATACGAAATAGTAGTAAAGCCCGTTTTCAGGATTGTAGATCACCTCCGGGGCTTCGATTATACGGGTCTCCCCTTCCGCCCTTCTGGCAACGACACTTCCAAGCTCCCCTTCATTAAGGGCCAGGCCGGTTTCAGGATCAAGCTCCAGGACGTACATGCCACCGAAGTAGGATCCATAATGCATCCATTGCCTGCCACTTTCGGGATCTGTAACCACTGACGGGTCAATTGCGTTTGGGGGATCATCCGAAAAGGTTTTTACAACACATCCCATCTGCTTCCAGGGTCCCTCTGGTGAATTGCTGGTTGCCAGACCTATATAGGAGGTGTTGGCCCCAAAGAGGGAAGCGGAATAGTAAAGACGGTACTCATCATTCCATTTTTTTGTGTATGGGGCCCAAAGATTGTGCGGTTCCCTTCCACCCGATGCTTCCCTTATATGTCTTAAGGCATCCTCAGGAATGCTCTCAAAAGCCCAGCCTATAAATTCCCAGTTAACCAGATCCGGAGACCTTCTTACCTGAATATATCCGACATCTATGGTATCAGACTCCCTGACAGCTCCCTCAGGCCAGTAAATGGCATCGGTGGAGTACAGGTAGTAATAACCGTTGTCTGCCTTTATACATGAGGGATCGTGTACATTATATACTCCCCATTCCCTGTAATTGTGAATATCCGTCAGATGACCGTAATCATCAGGTATACCGGGATCATAATCCACCCTGTCAGGGCCACAGGAATACAATGCAAGTAGGGTAACCAGCATTAATGTTCTAATCGATACTTTCTTCATGTGCAAATATTTTAATATTTATATCCGGCAGCGGAGTCCGGTACAAGGCTAATAACTTAGTATGCACCCGCCGTGAAACCCTTTCCTGGTAAGCAAACAATTGATGTCCTGAAGCGAAAGGGCATCACTGGCACGGGCGATATCCTAGTCGCTTATACTTCCTTTGAGCAATGTAAAGGAGTGGGGAGGAAAGGTGTAGGTCATCCGCTCACCACTGACCCTGATATCTTGCTTTCTTTCTGTCTTTACGTTTTCTTCACCAAAATCATTTACGGTCTTTATGTCTGGTCCGTTAACCTCATACACCTCAAAGCTTCCAGTAAAATCACCCTGTTGCGATATTATGTCGGTGGTAATCGCCTCGTCCTTGTTTCTGTTTACAACCGCTATTACAATTTCACCTTCATTATAGGTGGCTGAAACATCAAGATATGGAACATTGCTTTGCTGGGTAGGTGAATATCCTGCACCACTGTTAAATATTCCGGTATCATAGGTTTCGCAGTCAACAAAGACATCCAGTGCCGTACCATGCATGTTATTTGCAAAGAGCTGGAGCGGAAAATAGATAGTCTGCAGGAACAGATCATCCTCGCTTGTAAAAATAGGGGCGATAACATTTACCAGCTGAGCCATATTGGCCATCTTTACTATATCTGCGTTTCGGATAAAGCCGTTAAGGAAACTTGCAACAACCAGGGCATCTTCCAGGTTATATCTCTCTTCCAGTGCCCGGTAACCTGAACCGCCTGTTCCACCACGGGCACGGTACCAAACATTCCATTCGTCCCAGGCAATATATATCATTCTGTCTTCGGTCCGTCTTGGGTCCTGCATTATCTCATTTATCATGCCCCTTACGATCTGTGTCCTCTCTTCCATAACCAGAGGGCTTGCCATAAATTCGTAATAGTTATCATCCTCGTTGCCAACATAAATATGCAGTGCAATATAGTCTATAAAGTTTTTTAGCTCCTGGAGAATAGTTCTGTTCCAGTGATCAGGATCGGCATCCTCCCCGTAAAAGTTTGAGGAGCCTGCTGCAACCAGCTTTATTCTAGGATCAGTCCACTTCATCAGCTTGGCAGCTTCTTTGGCCTTTTTGCTGTAGTCCTCCGCATTGAGATGCCCCATCTGCCAGTGCCCGTCCATTTCGTTGCCGAGGCTCCAGTAAATAATATCATGGGGTTCCTCATATCCATGTTCCTTGCGTAGCTCTGCATAATAGGGGCCTTTTGTAACGTGACCCGCATCAGGATGGTCAAAATCTCCCCTTACGTTGGTATACTCGACCCAGCGGCGAGCCTCCTCAATTGTTCCTGTACCAAGGTTTACCGCAAAGAAAGGCTCCGCATCTATTTCGCGGGCAAACTCCATAAACTCATTTGTTCCGAAAGTATTGGGTTCCAGCACTCTCCAAGCAAGATCCATACGGGTGGGCCTCTCCTCCCTGGGTCCTACCCCATCAAGCCAGTGGTAGTTTGATACGAAGTTTCCACCGGGATAGCGGAGAATTGTGACATTCAAATCCTTTACTGCCTCAATTACATCGGTTCTGAAACCCTTTTCGTTAGCCATGGGTGAATCAGGATCGTAAATTCCGCCATAGATATGTCTGCCGAGGTGTTCCGTAAAGTTGCCGTACAAATGGGGGTGCACTTCACCGATTGTACGGTCAATGTCTATTTTAATACGGGCATCCTGTGCTCCTGCCATAAGGGCGGGTATAAGGATGAA
>SLKR01000118.1 GCA_007134525.1 Bacteroidales bacterium
CCGAAGCCGCGGCCCCCCACACCGATCCCTGCAATATTAAGCCGGTCACTTGGCATTTTATGTCCGAGACCGCTGACTACGGTGCTTGGCAAAATTGTAAATCCGGCCGTTGCCATTGCAGCATTGCCGAGAAACTTTCTCCGTGATATCTTTTCCATTATCTTTACTCTTTTGTTTATAAAGAATGTCTGAACCTACCAAATTTACAAAACCTGGGAAATAAAAAAGAATTTGCCGGAATATTTGTTATTACTTATTGTCGAATTAAAACATATGAATCATTATGGCTAAAAAGATAAGGATTGGCCTTATTGGCGGGGGTGAGGGCTCGTTTATCGGAGGCATTCACTACAGGGCTGCCATGCTCGACGGATATTATGAACTTGTTTGTGGCGCTTTCAGCAGCGATCCGGAAAAGTCAAAAAGGTCGGCAGGGGTTTACCATGTTGATCCTCAAAGGGCCTACCCGGGATGGAAGGAGATGTTTGAGAAGGAAGCCGCCATGCCTGAAGACAAACGTATGCAGGCCGTTATAATTGCCACACCCAACTATCTTCACTACCCGCAGGCAATAAGGGCCCTGGAGAATGGTATCCACGTGATCTGCGACAAACCCATGACCATTTCGCTTGAAGAGGCTGAAGCACTTGCCGGGAAAGTCAAGGAGACAGGTCTTGTATTTGCCCTGACACACACATATACAGGGTATGCAATGGTAAAGGAGGCAAGGCAGATTATAAAGTCGGGAAAGATCGGCAATATCAGGAAGATAGTTGTTGAATACCCCCAGGGCTGGCTTTCAACTCCGGTTGAGGAAACCGATAACAAGCAGGCAGGCTGGAGGTCCAATCCTGAGTTCAACGGCCCCGGAGGATGCCTTGGTGATATAGGAGTCCATGCTGCTAACCTGGCTGAGTATATTTCCGGACTTACTATAGAAAGCCTTTGTGCCGATATAAACAGCTTTGTCTCCGGAAGGGAGCTGGATGATGATGCAAATGTCCTTCTGAGGCTCAGGGGTGGTGCCAGGGCAATACTTTATGCCAGCCAGATTTCTGCAGGCGAGGAGAACCCTCTGAAAATAAGGGTTTATGGCGAAAAGGGCGGTATAGAATGGCAGCAGCATGAACCTTCAACACTTATGCTAAGGATGCTTGACCAGCCGGCACAGGTGCTGAGGGCAGGCCAGAACTACGAATATCTTTCTGATATTGCGCGCTGGAATCTTCGTTTACCGGCCGGACACCCGGAAGGCTTTATTGAGGCTTTTGCAAATATATACCGCAATGCTGCAACAGATATACTCAGATATATGGGAACAGAGGCTGAGGGAACTGAATTTGCGGAGTACCCGACAGTTTATGATGGCGTAAAGGGTATGCAGTTCATAGAGAAGGTAATTGAGTCGGCCCAGAGCAGTAACAAGTGGATCCCTTTTGATTAAAAAAATAAAATAACCTTAAAATTACTTTTGGCATGAAAAGACATTCATACTATTTTTTCGCCCTGATTTTTACGATCATTCTTTTGCCCTTTGGTTCATATACACAGGACAGGCCCGACACGGTAACCGAGGTATGGGAACCGGTTCCCCCGGTAGTTAGCCCGGGCGAAGCGGGAGCTCCGCCATCAGATGCGATCATTCTGTTTGACGGCAGCGACCTCTTTGGCTGGGAAGGCCGCGATGGAGGTGATGCCCCCTGGGAGGCGGTTGACGGAGAAATGAGGGTGGTGCCCGGAACCGGTGATATAAGGACGCGAGAGGGATTCGGTGATGTTCAGCTGCACATCGAATGGAAAACACCTTCAGAGATCCGGGGATCTGGTCAGGGCAGGGGAAACAGCGGGGTTTTCCTGATGGACAGATATGAAATTCAGGTGCTTGACTCCTGGGAAAATGAAACCTATCCTAACGGTCAGGCGGCTTCTGTTTATAAGCAGCATATACCCCTTGTAAATGCAAGCCGCAGACCCGGCGAGTGGCAGAGTTATGATATAATATTCATGGCCCCCCGGTTTAATGATAATGGAAGGGTAATAAAACCTGCGAGGGTAACCGTGTTTCACAATGGTGTGCTTGTTCAGAACAATGTCGAAATATGGGGCAACACCGAGTTTATAGGCCTGCCTTCTTACAGGGAGCACAGCATGGAAGAGCCGGTAAGGCTTCAGGACCACGGCGACCTTATAAGGTTCAGGAATATCTGGATCAGAAGGTTGTAGGGTTTACCCCATCATTAATCCAGAATAAGCAGTTCTATATTTCTGAATGCAGTCGGATGGCTTTCGGCCTGCAGGGCTATATGGCCCTCACTTAGCGGCAGATCACCTTCCTCAAGCCTCAGGCTGCCATAGGTCATTACTGTATCACCTTCAACTATGTGGTGAACCAGTGAATCTCCATACACAACAAGCTCAATGTGCACCCATCCGTCTCCGTGGTACGTTTCAGAAGACGATTCAATGCAGTGATCATACCGCCTTTCGCCTGCTATTTCAATATTCGTACCTGGTGTACAGACATTGCCTGTTGGCCTTGGCTGTCCGTCGCCCAGGCCTCCGAGCAGCTGGGCCTCAATTGATACCGGGAAATGCTGGTCAAAACCCATGCTTTCGGCAGATTGTGAATGGAACATTATCCCGTTATTCCTTTTGGCCCATCCTGCGCCTCCATCCAGCTGGTTGCCGTAGAAACGGTAATCCATTCTAAGCTTGTAACTGGAAAAAGGCTGGTTATAAAAAATGTGTCCGAAACGGTTGCCGAAGGTTTCGTACTGGTCGTATGAGACCACAAGCATACCGTCTTCAACCCTGAATGTATTGCCGAAGTTGTCATTCAGTTCATGTCCGGCTATCTTTATATCCCACCCTTCAAGGTTTTCACCGTTAAAAAGAGGGATCCAGCTTTCTTTTTCACCGTTACCTGAACACGATACTGAAAGCATTGATATAACGAGCAAAAGATAAAATCCAAAAAATTTAATTTTCATAATTAAGTTCTTTTTTTGAATATCTATGCCGAACCGGGTACTGGTATTTCAGCCCTGATATTAACCGGCCCAAATGCAGGTTCTGACGGACCTAAACGCATTCCTGAGTTCATCATCTGTTCCCAGGTAACTTCCTGGCCGGTATAGGCGGAGATACGACCCATAATGGCAACCATGGTGGAAACAGCACAGGCCTCGGCCTCATTCAGCGGCTTATTGCTGCGTATAGCATCCACAAGGTTAATTATTTCCTGGTCATAAGGGCTTTTCATTTCCCTGCGCGAAGGCTGTCCCTCCTCATCGAGAGGGTATTCGAAAGACCATATGGTCTCTCCCTTGTGGTTAATGATGGTATTCTGGCAGTTGGATGCCCCTTCGGTACCGACAATGTATTCAGACACATTATTCGAGCATTCGTCTATCTGCCTGCACATGCTGTGCATATGGGTTTTGTCGTCATATATGTAGTCAACGCTGAAAAAGTCGTACTGGTCGCCTGTAATGCGGCGGTGTCTTGCTCCGAAACCTACTGCCTTTACGGGGTGTTTGCCTGTGAACCAGTTGATCACATCTATGTTGTGCATATGCTGTTCAACGATATGGTCTCCCGAGAGCCAGCACCAGTTAACCCAGTCGCGAAGCATTGCCGTCATGTCGTCCCATCCTTGCTGCCTGTTAACATGCCATAGCCTTGACTGGTTCCAGTAACAATTTGCACCTACGATATCACCTATTATGCCGTTTTTTATATGTGCATATGTTGACAGGTAATCGCGCTGGTGCCTTCTCTGGGTGCCTGTAACTACCTTGAGGCCTGCCGCATCGGCCATTCTTGCAGATGCCATTATGGATCTTGCGCCAACAGGGTCAACTGCAACGGGTTTCTCCATGAAGACATGCTTGCGTGCCCTGACAGCCGCCTCGAAATGCAATGGCCTGAAAAAAGGTGGTGTTGCCAGTATAACAATATCGACATCGCTGTCAATAACCTTTTCATATGCATCAAACCCGATAAAGCAGTTTTCGTCGGCTATCTCCACATCGAATCTTTCATTAAGCTCCTGCCGGCAGTGGTTCAACCTGTTTTCAAAAACATCGCCTAGGGCGGTCACTTCAAGTCCGTTTCCGGCGTTAAGGAAGTTGATCGCAGCTCCTATAGCACGGTATCCGCAGCCTATAATGCCTGCCTTTAGTACCCTGCCGTCGGGGGCCTGATCGAGGAACTCAGGCATTACGGCAGTTGTCCTGCCCCTGCTGCATGATTTAAAAAGTGTGCTGGCTCCAAGGGCCCCAACAGCGGCAACCGTTGCTGCTCCCTTTAGAAAATCTCTGCGGCCTGATAATTTTGAATCTTGTCCCATAGGTAAAAAGTTGATTATATGAATACTGCAGTTATTGTCTATCCTTAATATTTACTCCTGTTCCGGCGGCCAGTCCATAACTACACGGAAACCGACATCAAATACATCCGAATACCACCAGATGCTCTTTGGTATCTGGGGGTCGGTAATAAGCCATGCATCGTGCCTGGTATGGCTGCGGCTTGCCGAACGAACCTCGTAGGCATCGCTGTTGAATGACCCACCCCTTATAACCCTTTCGTTGCCGTGCGCAGGTCCCTGAGGATCTCTTATAACCTGGCCTCCGGGGTATTCTGCATAGGCATCCTCGGCATAATAGTCTGAGCAGAACTCCCAGACATTACCCAGCATATTCCTGAGGCCATACTGGTTGGGCCTTACCGCATCCGGACTCTGGGTGCGTGAATAGCTGTTCTCATCATATATTACGTATGAATTGATATTTGTAGTGTCTGCACCGAAAAGGCGGTTGAAGAACCTCTGCCTTGTGAAGTCCCTTGGGTTGCCTTCAAAGAAGTAGGGTGAATCGGTACCACCCCTGGCGGCAAACTCCCATTCTGCCTCAGTTGGCAGGCGGTATGGTTTGCCGGTTTTCTGGCTGAGCCATTTGCAGAAGGTGTTTGCAGCATGCCATGTCATAGTTATTGCAGGCCTGTCTCCGTATCCCCAACCCTGATCAGGGCTTCCCCAGGGTGGTGTTGGCCCTGTTATTGCGTCCAATTCATTACCGGTGTCTTCATGGCTGACATGGGAGCCATGATCCAGCCTACCCTCCGACATAGTCTCCCTGAAAAAGGCCATATACATCTCCCAGCTGACCTCAATTTCCGACATAAAGAAGGGGCTTAGCTCAACCTCCCTTGTGGGACCCTCATCCTCATCCCTGCCGGGTTCTTTTTCCGGGCTTCCTATCATGAAACGCCCTCCGGGTATTGGCAGCATATCGAATGCCACATCAGTTTCGGGTATTGTTTCGGTGTATTTTTCAAACTCAACTACTATTGCAGAACTTTCATAAACATATTCAGGTTCTTCTGCGATCTGATCGAAACCGAAATCTATCATCTCCTGAGCATGCTCGGAGTAGTGGCCCACATGCAGGTGGCAGTTAAGGCAGTTAAGGTCATCTATGTTGTCTTCATAGTAGAGGTGTGCATGCATGCCTTCTTCGGTAAGTTGCAGGGGAAACAGGTTTTGGTGGCAGCTTATGCATGATTCTTCATAGGTGTGTTTTACCGCCTCTGATATATGCCGCTTTGCCTCCCAGTTAATATTGTCCGGATCCTTGAATATGAGGCCGTAAACATCTCTGGCTCCTGTGACGGCCTTTGCGGTGTAGTGCCTGAATGTGCCTTTGGGAGGGAGGTGGCACTCAACGCAGTGGGTTACTACACCAGAAGGGTTGTCATAATGAGTTGAAAGCCTCCATGCATCCTCTGCATGCGGATGAACGTGGCAACTCATGCAGAATTCATCGGTTGAGGTGTAGTCCATGACTCTGGAAAACAGTATAATAAATATTATTCCCAGGAAAAACCCGTAAAGAAATAGAGTACTGAACCTTCTTTTTTTAGGGAGCAGGAAATTCTTTATCCTTGATAACATATTGGCCGACAAGTGTGTGATAAGTGTAACTTGTACACTAAACAAATTACAGAACTCACAAATATAGCTAAAAATGGCACCTGCCCCATCTGTGAGCTTTATTTATAATTTGTTTAAAGAAAATACCTTATTAAAATTTTACATATTCTGCATCCATCATATACTCCAGGCTTATCCTGACACTCTCCAGAGGCTCATAGTTGTACTGCTCCACCTCCACTATACTGTACCTCAAACCGGAGAGATCTGCATAGCCGTATTTCCTCTCAAAGTCTATATCACCGCTGGCACCGATCTCTGTTTCATCCTTGACGTGCCATAGTTCAAACCTGCCCGGGTAGTGTGTAAAATATTCAACCGGGTCGGCACCGCCAACCTTTACCCAGTAAAGGTCAATCTGAAACATTACCTTTTCCGGATCGGTATTTTCCAGCATGTAATCATAAATTACCTCTCCCTCCAGCACATTGAATTCATTGTCGTGATTATGATATCCGAACCTTATGCCATTCTCGTTGCACATCTGTCCGACTGTATTGAAATAATCACAGAACGCCTGCAGGCCCGATAGGCTTGAATAGCCTGCACTGCCCATCCAGGGCTGCACAATGAATTCAATACCTGCCCCTTTATGTGCCTGTATGCACTCCTCCCACCACTGCATGGCCTCATCCCATTCTCCGGGCGCCGGGAGATCCCTCCCTGTATGCGAACTAAGCAAAACCATACCGTTTGATTCCACAAGCTGGCGGAAAGCATCTGGCTCCATACCGTAAAACTTGCCGTCGCTATACCCGGCCGCCTCAACAAAGCCGTAGCCCATTTCCCCCAGGGCGGCTATTGTAGAAACCGGGTCCTCTTCCATATCATGACGTACAGACCAAAGCTGTATGCCTATGAATTTCTCTTCATTGTTGTTTGTGCAGGAAGCCATGACCAGCATGAGTGCAGCCAAAAGAGTTAAAGTACTTTTGATATTTTTCATTTTCCGTTGCTTTTTAATTATGTTTATGGTCAATTTTGAATCCCAGTCTTTTAACTGTTTTCAGGTTGTCATGGCTGATATCTCTGCCCATAACCGTGTATGCGCCAAACTCACGCCTGACAGGATAATTATTCCTTTGCAACTCAAATTGTTCAGGATCGGACTTAAGGCGGATGCTGTCGCTTTCAATATTGTATGAGTGCAATATCGCCCTGTAAATCAGTTCATTTTCGATGCAGTTATCCGTTTTAATAAAGGGATGTGGCGGTGGCGGCAGCTTTTTCGGATACCAGTTATTCATCCCGAGATCAAAAAAACGGCTTACAGCCCTTACTGACATTGCTGTGCCCATAGCCTTGCCTTCGACCGAGTATCCGGCAATATGCGGGGTTGCAATTTCTGCTGCACGTCTGAGTTCGTTATCAGTAACAGGTTCGTTTTCCCATACATCCACAACTGCACCCTTGATCCTGTTTGTTTGCACAGCCTTAACAACTGCGCTGCTTTGCATTACAGGACCCCTTGCCGTATTTATAAACCATGCACCCTTTTTTATCCTGTCAAAAAAAGAGCTGCCGGCCATTTGAAAAGTTTTATACCTGCCGTGAAGATTAAGGGGGGTATTTATGCTTATTATATCGGAGTTCGAAAGCAGGTCGTCAATATCTGTGAATTTCCCGCTGCCTTCCCTTTCTTCCCTTGGCGGGTCGTTTAGCAGTACCTTAAACCCTATGGCATTTGCCGCCTCTGAAAGCCTT
Source organism: Bacteroidales bacterium (assembly GCA_007134525.1). Taxonomy (GTDB): domain Bacteria; phylum Bacteroidota; class Bacteroidia; order Bacteroidales; family UBA7960; genus PUPG01. Next base: position 7,700 of record SLKR01000118.1, read on the forward strand.
CTTCCTATGTTTCCTGCACCTATTATTCCAAGTGTGGGCTTCTTCTCCTTTAATTTACCCTGTATGTACAGACGGGATATTGCGGAAAGGATATACTGGCATACTGCCGGAGCATTGCAGCCGGGTGCATTGCTCCACCTGATATTGTTTTTCAGGCAATACTCAGTATCTATATGGTCATGTCCTATTGTTGCCGTGGCAATGTACTTTACCCTGGTACCTTCCAAAAGGTCTTTGTTGCACAATGTCCTGGTCCTGATTATAAGTGCATCAGCATCTTCCACCGCCCAGCGGGTTATTTTGTCACCTTCAATGTAAATGGGTGTTGCAACACTCTCGAGTGCTCCGTGGATGAATGGAATATTGGAGTCGACAACTATCTTTATCATTGATTTCCCTTGGTTCCGGCCTGACTTGAATGCAAAATAAACATTTTTCCTGACAAGTAAATGCATGATTTTGTACATTGCAAAAAAAAAGCAATGACAAAGAGGGAAGTAATAAAAACAGTGCTGGATCATAAAAGACCTCCCTATGTGCCATGGTCGTTCAAATTTACAAAAGAGCCCCTGGAGGTCCTGAAAAAGCACTTTCGGACCGATGACATCGATACTGCTGTCGAAAACCATATCCTGAATCTTGGCAGCGACATTGGCTTTTTCGAGGATCTTGGAAACAACAGGTTCAGGGACGTATTCGGGGTTGTATGGGACAGGAGCATAGACAAGGATATAGGCAATACAGAGCAGGCGGTAATAAAAGAGCCTGACCTTGGAGGTTTTACTTTTCCGGATCCGCACGAGGGCAGATACTTTGAGGATATTGACAGGCAGACAGCAAGCAAGCCCGACATGTTCCGGGTGTTCCAGATCGGTTTTTCCCTGTACGAAAGGGCATGGTCTTTAAGGGGAATGGAAAACCTTCTCACTGACTTTATGATGTATCCTGACTTTGTGCATAAACTCCTGGGAGAGATAACGGATTTCAATATCGCACAGATAGAAAAGGCCCTTGAGTATGACATTGATGCTGTATATTTCGGGGATGACTGGGGTCAGCAGACAGGCCTTATTATGGGGCTGGACACATGGACGGAGTTTATTTACCCGAGACTTCGTCAGATGTACGGGCTTGTATCAGGAGCGGGGAAATATGTTATGATACATTCCTGTGGCAAGGTGGATGAGTTATTTCCCTTACTTGCAGAAGCCGGACTTGACTGTTTCAATCCGTTTCAGCCAGAAGTTATGGACGTTTACAGGCTGTTAAGGGAATACCGGGGCAGGCTTTCATTCCATGGGGGACTTTCCATCCAGAAGACTCTTCCATACGGGACGGCAGATGATGTCAAAAGCGAGTCACTGAAACTAATTGAGGCCGGAAGAAAGGGAAACTATATATTTTCCCCCTCCCATGCAGTTGAAGGTGATACCAGCCTTGAGAATATTCTGGCTTTTATAGAGGTTGCCCTGAATCAGGATCGCCCTGGTTGAGCCAGGCTATATTTCACCTGCACCGTCACCTGTACTTACATCATAGAATATCGGAGGGTGTCCGAATACACTGCTGAACTCAGCTGAAGCCTTTTCCCTGAAGGATTCAGCTTCTTCTGATCTTAACAGGTTTATAGTACATCCGCCGAAACCACCGCCCATCATACGTGCACCTGTCAGTCCTGCCTCTGCAGCAATGCTTACCAGCAGGTCGAGTTCCTGGCAGCTGACCTCATATTTCTCCTTCAGGCCCTTATGCGACTGGTACATCAACTCCCCTGTCTTGTCAACCGAGCCTGAGGCGAGAGCCTCACAGGTGGATATCACCCTGCTGTTCTCCTCTATTACATATTCGCAGCGCGTGTAAACCTCCTGCTTAAGTTTGTTCCTGTAGGATCGTAGCAATTCAGGGGTAACATCCCTTAAGCTTTTTACTCCGGGATGATCCCTGCCTATTATCTCCGCACCTTCCTCGCATTGCCGCCTGCGCTTGTTGTATGCAGAAGAGGCAAGGCTGTGCTTTACCCTGGTATCGGCTAGAAGCAGCTGGTGACCGTCGAGTTCAAGAGGGAAATATTCATACTCCAGTGTACGGCAGTCAAGCTTAATGACCTTGTCCTTATTACCGAAAAATGAGGCGAACTGATCCATTATGCCGCACTTCACGCCTGCATAGTTGTGTTCTGCCATCTGACCGGTTATGGCAAGCTTGAAATTGTCGGCCCCGAAACCAAAGATGGCGTTAAGGGCGGAAGCAAATGCACACTCCAGTGCTGCCGATGATGACAGACCTGCGCCTCCGGGTATATCCCCTGCAAATACTGCCCTGAACCCCCCGGGCATAAAACCCTGCTTCTGCAGCTCCTTTACCACTCCGTAAGGATAGAGTGCCCACTGGGGCAGGTTCTGGGTTTCTCCTTCGATATCAAAGTTTATATCTTCATTGTAATCGATCGAATGAATACTTGCCCTGTTACCAGATTCAGCTGAGATAGCAAGGTATATTCTCCTGTCTATTGCGGCAGGCATTACAAATCCTTCATTGTAATCCGTATGTTCCCCTATCAGGTTTATCCTCCCTGGTGCCGCAAACATACGGTAATCCTTCCCGTATCTTGACTCAAAAACTTCTCTTACTCTTTCTTTAGCCATTTGTGAATATGTTTACCAGAAAACCGTATAAAGCACTACAAGTATTATCATGAGCGCATATGCTGCAATATTGAACTTCTTGCCTGTCTTGAACCTCTCCCTGGGCAGCGCAATTGCCTTGGGGTCTTCGTCCTGTTTTGCTGTGGTGAGGCTGACCATAACAATAATAGCCATGGTAATAAGTGTTGCGTACATCATCTGGTCGATGAAGGGAATTTCAGCCGGTATTACTTTCAGCAGAATAGCCACAGGAATGGATGCAAGAACACCTGTTATTGCCCCCCGGGTGCTGGTCTTCTTCCAGAACAAACCCATCATGAATACGGCCAGAATTCCCGGACTGACAATGCCGGTATATTCCTGGATATACTGGAACATCTGTGGCATTGCCTCCAGGGCAGGGGCTACCATTACCGCAATTGCAAGGGCTGCCAGAACAGTTATCCTTCCTACTGTTACCAGGTCGGAACCATCTGTGCGCTTTGACAGGTAGGGTTTATATATATCCATTGTAAATATCGTTGATGTCGAGTTCAGCATGGAAGCAAGCGAAGAAACAATTGCTGCAGTCAGTGCTGCTACCACCAGGCCCTGTATACCTGTTGGAATAAATGTACGTATAAGCCATGGGTAGGATATATCATAGTTTATACTTCCGTCGGCTCTTAGAAAGTCCTCCCTTACTCCCTCGATCATAGCAGTGCCTTCGGGCTGGGTAAACATAACGTATGCAATTATTCCGGGAACCACAACTATAAGAGGCATAAGTATCTTCAAAAAGGCAGCAAAGGCCATGCCCCTCTGGGCTTCACGCAGTGATTTTGCCGCCAGTGCTCTCTGTATGATATATTGATTAAAGCCCCAGTAATAAAGGTTTGCCACCCACAGACCTCCTATCAAAACACCGATACCCGGGAGGTTCATAAACTCGGGATTATCCCTGCTAAGGATCATATTGAACTTCTCCCCGGCGGTGTCGTAAATGTGTCCGACACCTGAAAGTACTCCGCCATCAGGTGTTACATGGTTCAATGCAATAAAGGTTGTAATAATGCCGCCAACTACCAGGAGTACCACCTGTATGACATCTGTCCACGCAACAGCCGCCAGTCCGCCCCATGTTGAATATCCGGCAGCGAACAGTGCAAGCCCCAGTATAAAGTAGAATGTTGTTGAACCGTCACCATTGCCCAGGATGGTGTCAAGGGCAGTGGCCCCAAGGTAGAGAACCGATGTGAGGTTGACAAATATGAACAGTCCGACCCAGAATACCGCAAGGATTGTCTTTAGTGTCGTATTGTACCGTCGCTCAATGAACTGGGGGATTGTGAACAGTTCTTCCTTGATAAATATGGGAAGCAGGAATTTCGCCACAACAATGAGTGTAAGGGCTGCCATCCATTCATAAGAGGCAATGGCCAGGCCTATTGCAAAACCAGAGCCAGACATGCCGAGAAATTGCTCGGCTGAAATATTTGCTGCAATAAGTGATGCCCCAATCGCCCAGAAAGGAAGGCTTTTGCTGGCAAGAAAATAATCTTCAGCACTTTTTTTATGCCCTTTTTTAGTCCTTGAAACATAAAGCCCCAGAGATACTATCAGAATGCCATAAGCGATAAAGATGATGTAATCGAGAGTTTGAAATGTTCCCATCGTTTTGTTGTATTAGTTGGTTTGGAATATTGTTGTCACGCTATATTATTTTACTGCCACAGTGGAGAAGGGTATCTCCCCTCTTTAACAAGTTGCAAGAGCTTTTGCTTTACAACAGGTTTATCGCCAGGATAGGTTACCCCAAACCATCCGGCCTGTGTGGGAATGACCCTGCAAGTTGCTTCCCTTTTCTTAATGAGTTTATCCACAACCAGGGGAATAAAAAACTCTGATGCCGCTTTGTTAATATTACCCTTCAGAAAGGCATCAAATATCTCACCGCTGCGATTGAAAAAATCCGGGGTAAAGCCCCAGAAGTTCATTGAGACCAGTGAATCCTCATCTGCCGGCACTTTTTCCCCACTTTCATTAATGTAAAAGACACTTTTGTTTTCCCTGCCGATCTTAGTCCTTTCCACTATTGATTCAAGATATCCCTTTTCATCCGTTGTACATATGGCCCGTGATACATGACCCTGATCCGACAGGGTGTTGCCAAGGCGATAGCCTGCCAAAAAGTAATTACTCTCCCTTGGTGGCGGATCTGAAAGTGCTTTGGCCATAGACTCAAATGCTTCCTGCCCGTAAAAATCATCCGCATTGATAACCGCAAAAGGTTCCTTAACCTTGTTACGGGCAACCCAAACGGCATGTGCAGTTCCCCAGGGTTTTTCCCTTTCGGGGGGGCATGTAAAGCCTTCGGGCAGCATGTCCAACTCCTGGAATACAAGCTCAAAATCTACTTTTCCCCTGAATCGTCCTGAAAATACTTCCCTGAACTCCTTCTCAATATGCTTCCGTATCACAAAGACCACCTTTTTGAAGCCTGCGCGCATTGCATCGAATACCGAGTAATCAATTATCGTTTCATCATTGGGGCCAAGTCCGTCAACCTGCTTGAGGCTTCCGTACCTGCTTCCCATTCCTGCTGCCAGTATCACCAGGGTAGGTTTCATAGTGATTTATTTTGAGTGTTCATTATTAGCATTTTCAGCTGCGTTTCATCTGTGCCCCAATGGCAGTGCTTGAATTTTCTGCCGCTGCCGCACGGACATGGCTCATTTCTCCCAATGCTTGGTTTTGCCGGTTTTTTTGCCTCCTCCCTGTTTTTGATCCACCGCATAACATTGGCAGGTGCCCTTTTGGCCTTTAGTTCGCTGGCCATATAGTCCATATAGGGTTTAACGTGAGAGAAGAAGTGTTTATAGCCTTCGCACAGGTAACTAATATTGCCTTCCCCGCCAGGGTCAGGTGCAAAACGGTGCTTTGGGCAGTCGCCGTTGCAGGCGAACCTGAAAGAGCAGCTTTTGCAAGCGGAAGAGAGGCCAGATTTCTTATCCTGGCCAAACATGGCCTGGCGTGGTTGTGCCATCATCTCTGAAAAGGAGAGGTTACGTATATTTCCTAATAGATGATCCTCATAGACAAAATGGTCACAACTGTAGACATCACCGTTGTGTTCCATAACAGCTGCAGTACCGCACTCCTGGCTGAATACGCATAGACCCGGGGGCGCACCCACCCAGTTGGCAAGAGTTACATCAAACAGCTGGACATAATACCTGCCGACATCCTCCCTGACCCACTGGTCAAAGATATCTGTCATGAACTTCCCGTATTGCCCAGGCAACACCGACCATTTTGTTATGTTTGCATCTCCCCGGAAACCCTGGTGGACCAGCTTCATTCCGTTATCTGATCCAACAGCCGATGTTCTTTCAACTACAGGGAGGAACTGCATGAACCTGCTGCCGATGTCTTTCAGGAAGCGGTAAATTTCTAAGGGGTGTTTTGCAGTTTCCCGGTTGACAACCGTAAGGGTGTTGAAGTCAACATTGTGTTTTTGCAGCCGGCGCACTCCCTCCATTACTCTTTCCCAGGAGGGCTCTCCTTTTTTGTCCAGCCGGTAATGGTCATGCAGATGCCTGGGCCCGTCGATGGAGAGGCCTACCAGAAAGTTATTCTCTTTGAAGAAACTGCAAAATTCATCGGTAAGCAGCGTGCCGTTGGTCTGGAAGTTGTTCTCGATCTTCTTTTTGCCGGCATACTTTTTTTGTAACTCTACTGCTTTTTTATAGTAGTCGACCCCGAGCAGGGCTGGTTCGCCCCCTTGCCAGACAAAGGATACTGTGTCAACTTTTTGCGAATCAATATAGTCTTTGATAAAAAGCTCAAGAAGGTCACTTTCGAGTTTCTGTCCCTGTGTCCCGGTAAAAATATTTTTTTTCTCCAGGTAATAGCAATAAGTGCAGTCAAGGTTGCACAAAGGTCCTGCCGGCTTGACCATTACATTGAAGGCGGGAGGGGTTACCGGGAATTGAAAGTCCATTGGTCGACAGGTTTTACTCCTTTCAGGAGCACAAAAATAGGAAATTTGTTTTAAGTTGACCCGGTAACCAAATTAATATCTATAAGTAACTGTGCGCAAGAAAATACTTCAGTTCGTGTATTTTCATATATTTGACTTAAGTTTTTTCAAGGCTATTGCACTAAAGGTAAAAACGGGCCCGACTTGTGCAGCAAAAAAAAGGGGGCTCATCTTTAATCATTTTTCTATGAAAAAAACAATACTTTTTTTGGCAATCATTATTGCCATGCCTGCATTTGCACAATGGGAGCCGGCAGGCGAAAGGATAATGACAAGCTGGGGGGAAGATCTCGACCCCGAAAATGTATGGGATGCATATCCAAGACCGGTCATGATGCGGGACCAGTGGAAGAACCTTAACGGGCTCTGGGATTATGCCATTACTCCGGTTAATCAACCTGCACCTGAAGTTTACCATGGTGAGATCCTGGTTCCCTTCCCTGCCGAATCAAGCCTTTCGGGGGTAAAAAAACAGGTGGGGGAGGAGAATTTCCTCTGGTACGAAAGGACCTTTAATATCCCTCCTGAATGGGAGGGCAGGGATATTTTGCTTCATTTTGGTGCTGTTGACTGGGAGGCACATGTATGGATAAACGACATCAAGGTGGGCTCACACAAGGGAGGTTATGACCCGTTTTATTTTAACATAAGCCCTTTCCTGGAAGGTTCAAAAGAGCAGAAACTTCTGGTCAGGGTCTGGGACCCTGGAGACAAGGGTTATCAGCCCAGGGGCAAGCAGGTAAGTGAACCCGGCAGTATATGGTACACTTCTGTTACCGGCATATGGCAAACCGTGTGGATTGAGCCTGTTTCAAAGGAATATATTAAAAGTATTAAGGCCACCCCTGACATTGACAGGGAGATGCTGAATCTTAAGGTCATGGCAGATGCACACGGCAGCGGTGACTATTATGAGGTAAGGGTGTTTGAAGATGGAAGATTTATTGGTTCGCATAAGGCTTCAGTCTTTACTGAACTGGAAGTACATATAGAAGAGCCTAATCTCTGGAGCCCGGAGACTCCATTTTTGTATGACATGGAAGTACTCCTGTACAGCGGGGGAGAGGTGGTTGACCAGGTTAGCAGTTATTTTGCAATGAGAAAGATATCTTACGCCAGAGACGACCATGGAATTGTAAGGCTGCAGCTGAACAACGAAGACTACTTTCCTATGGGCACACTTGACCAGGGGTGGTGGCCTGACGGTCTGTATACTGCCCCTTCAGATGAAGCATTACTGTATGATATCCAAAAAACCAAAGACCTGGGCTTTAATCTTATAAGGAAGCACGTGAAGGTAGAGCCCGCAAGGTGGTATACCCATTGCGACAGGGTAGGAATACTTGTGTGGCAGGATATGCCAAGCGGAGACAAAACACCTGTATGGCAAATGCGGCAGTATTTCGATGGGGTTGAGCTTGAGAGAAGCCCTGTTTCGGAAGAGAACTTCAGGAATGAATGGAAAAATATAATTGATTATTTATACCCGTATCCGTCAATAGTGACCTGGATACCTTTTAATGAGGCCTGGGGACAGTTCAAAACCGTGGAAATAACAGAGTGGACAAAACAGTACGACCCGTCAAGGCTTGTTATTCCTGCCAGTGGGGGCAATCATTTCCAAACGGGAGATATGCTTGCAATACATAATTATCCTAATCCACGACTGTACCTGTATGATGCCCAAAGACCCACGGTCCTGAGTGAATTTGGGGGAATAGGCCTTGCACTTGAAGACCATCTTTGGGAACCTGAAAGAAACTGGGGTTATATACGGTTTTCTTCAAGGGAGGAGGTAACCGACCAGTATCTTGAATATGCCGGGGAACTCAAAAAGCTTATAATGGCCGGCATATCAGGTGCTGTTTATACACAGATTACAGATGTAGAGATCGAGGTAAATGGCCTTCTTACATACGACAGGAAAGAAATCAAGGTGGATGCTGATAAGATCAGGCAGGCTAATATTGAGATCAGGAGTTTATTAAAACAGCGTTAAACGTCATAATTTAATTCACTGGCTATGGGAAAACTCTCCAGAAGAAAATTTATCCGAAACACATTGGTAGGGGCAGCAGGTCTGTCAGTCCTTCCTTATTTAAAAGCCTGCAGGTTTGGTGCAAATGACACAATCAGGCTAGGTATTATCGGGCTAGGCCAGCAGACCCGCTATCTTATCTATGGTTTTCATGCCATACCTGGAATAAAGATCGTTGCAGGCTGCGATATTTATGACATTAAGAAGGAGAGATTCCGTATGCAGGTTGGCGCTTACCAGGAAGAGAATGAGCAGAAAGTGGAGGCCGACACATACCATCACTATCAGGAATTGCTTGAACGTGAAGACATAGATGCAGTTGTTATCTGTACCCCGGATCACTGGCATGCATTCCAGGCAATTGATGCAAGCAGGGCAGGCAAGGATATTTACCTTGAGAAACCCCTTGCGTTTACGATTGAAGAAGGTAAAAGGATAGTGGAGAGTGTAAGGGAGAATAATGTAGTACTTGGAGTTGGAAGCCAGCAGAGGTCAGACCCTTACTTCCGGCATGCTGTGGATATGGTAAGGAATGGAAGGATCGGTGAACTAAGCCGCATAAGTGCACATGTAGGCCCTCCGCCTGAACCTTACAATCTGCCAGAGGAGACTCTGCCGGCCGGTCTTGACTGGAACCAATGGCTCGGCCCCAATCCTTTTGTGCATTACAATGGTGACCTGAACCCCCCGATAAGCCTCGATCCGCTTCAGCACGAGCAGCTATGGGCAAGATGGAGGTTTTTTAGGGAAACCGGTGGCGGATTCCTTTGTGACTGGGGTGCACACAATTTTGACATAGGACAGTGGGCACTGGGCAAGGACAACAGCGGCCCTGTTGAGATAATCCCTGCAAATTACAACGATCATGAACATATAACTTTTGTATATGACAATGGTGTTAAGATGATCAATGAGCCTTTTGATGAGCACAATAACTTTGGTGTTAAATTCTGGGGCAGTGACGGATGGATACAGGTTATAAGGGGCAATTACCAGGCATCGGATAACTCCCTCTTGCCTCCGGCACCCGAAGACGAAGAGGGGGACATACCTTATGAAGGCGGCCCGGAACATCTTATGAACTTCATAGAGTGTGTAAGGGAGAGGAAGGACCCGGTTGCCAGCGTTGAAACAGGTCACCGTTCGGGCAGCCTGGGAATACTCGGCAATATTGCAACCGATCTAAACAGGCCACTCAGGTGGAATCCCGAGAGTGAACAGTTTGTAAACGATACTGAAGCTTCTGCAAAACTGTCGAGGGATTACCGCGAAGGATACATATTGTAAAAATGCCAGTTTCAGACACCCTGGATCTTATCGTCCACACATGGACTATGAGACAGATCACACCGGTATATTGACCTGAACTAAAGTATAGAGAACCTGTGTATTGTCTTTGATAAAAATCTTTGCCCCGGTTCAAGCATTGTTGAGGGGAAGGATGGCTTGTTCGGAGAATCCGGGAAATGCTGCGTTTCAAGGCAGAAGGATGTACGCCTGGTGTAGTCCTCCCCGCATTTTCCCCTGTCTTTACCGCTCAAAAAGTTACCGCTGTAGAACTGCATGCCGGGTTCAGTTGTGAATAATTCCATTTTACGACCGCTTACAGGGTCATATACACTTGCTGCAGTATGTGCCCCGCCTTTACCATTGCTGTTTAATACGTAGTTATGGTCATAACCATTGCCGAACTCCAGCTGCCGGTCAGGGTAATCAATCATGCTGCCTATTGACTTATATTCCCTGAAATCAAAAGGGGTCCCGTCAACTCTTTTTATCTCGCCTGTAGGTATCAGGTCGCTGTTTACGGGTGTGAAATAGTCTGCATTGATCTTCAGCATATGATTCATTGCAGAGCTTCCACAGTCGCCGGATAAGTTAAAGAAAGGATGTGATGTAAGATTCAAAAAGGTCTTCTTGTCGGTTTTGGCATCATAATCAATACGCAGCTCGTCGGCATCATTAAGGGTGTATGTAACAACTACATCAAGCCTGCCGGGGAAACCCTCCTCCATATCGGGCGAAGTGTAACAGAATTTCAGTGTGTTATTGTCAGTTTGTTCCGCATCCCACACTACCTGATGGAAGCCCCCAGGGCCGCCATGAAGGTGGTTTGGACCATTGTTTATGTTCAATCTGTACTCCTTCCCGTCGATTGTGAACCTGCCTTCGGCAATCCGGTTGCCGAACCGGCCTATCAGAGCACCAAAATAGACTTCCTTCGAATCAAAATATTCGTCTATTGTATTGAATCCTGTTACGATATCATCAAAAACCCCTTCCTTGTCGGGCACTAAAAGAGATACTATCCTTCCTCCATAATTTGTTATATCAGCCCTTAATCCATTTTTGTTGGTCAGGGTAAAAAGTTTTATCTCCTTGCCGTTAATAGTGCCTGAAAATCCTTCAGGGTTTGGTAGCACAAGCTTTTTACTGTATTTTACCTTTTTCATTATATATATAGTTGTCCGGTTAAAATTATTTTCGATTATTCCATGGTGAGTCTTACCCTGGATTCTTCAAGCCATGGAGAGGAGAATATCACTTCGGCTTCGCCCTTTTCTCCTTTTGCCTCCAGGTATGCTATCAGTTTTCCGTTTTTCACCCTGAGTTTGTTATTCCTGTAATTACCCATATATGTATAACTGCCCGACTCCATGCTCAATAACCTCAGGGGCCCGTTGATAGTGCAACTTATCTCATTGTCGGAAAGATATACCGGCCTGCCTTCACTGTCGGTAATGCTTACCTCGATCTGGGCAACACCCCTGCCTGCATCGACAACACTCTTGTAAGCCCTGGCATTTATCGTCCATGGCCTGCCGCTTGTTTCTATCCTGTCCCTTGCAGCCTCCCTGCCATCAATGTAGCCTATAACTTCAACTACCCCCTCTTTGAAGGGGATATCCCAATGAATGATGCCCGTATCATCGCAATAATCCCTTTTCTCCCCGACTGTTTCCCCGTTCAGCAAAAGCATTGCGCTTTCGCAATTTGTATAGCTCACAACCCTTGCCATCTGACCCTCCGAAAAGTTCCACAGGGGCGGGGCATCAATACCAGGGGCTGATTCTTCCGGGTTATAAGGATATGCCCCAAGATATATCATCGGTTCTTCTGTCCACAGGGCCTTGCGGAAATAGGCCCTTGGTTTCGGAAAGCCTGCCAGATCCAGCAGGCCTGAAGTAAAACCCCTTGAGGGCCAGCGGTGCGACTCACCAAGGTAGTCTATACCGGTCCATATAAACTGTCCGAAAATAAAATCATTGTCCCTTACAGCTTTCCAGGCATGCATTCCCCGCCCGGTCTCGCTTCCGTAAAGAATTCTTTCGGGATACTTTTCATGGTCCGTCTCATATCTGTTTTCAGAGTAGTTATATCCAACCACATCGAGTGCTTCAGGGTATTCAGTCTGGTTTGACATCACAGGCCCTGCAAGTCCTGCAGTTACAGGCCTGCTTTTATCGTGCTCCCTTACAACTGATGCCAGCCGTATTGCTATATCTCCGAGGCGGTTTGCATTTGGCTGATCAGGTTGGTAACCCCACACGTGCTGCTGGTTTATTCCCTCCTGATCAAGTATGGGGTGTGAATAGGGGTCATTCGGGTAGTCAACTTCGTTGCCAATGCTCCACATAAACACTGACGGGTGGTTCCGGTCGCGAAGCACCATATCTCGCAAATCTTTCTCAGCCCACTCTTCAAAAAACTCTGCATGGCCCTGAAAGCCGGGCGTACCGACATTCCAGCCATCGAGCCACTTTTTTTTGGGGAACTCCCATTCATCGAAAGCCTCTGCAATTACCAGGAAGCCCAACTCATTGCATAATTCATACAGGTCTGGGGCCTGGGGGTTGTGACTTGTACGTATGGCATTTGTCCCTATCGACTTAAGTGCTTTTAGTCGTCTTTCCCATACTTCCCTCGGTACAGCTGCCCCAAGGCTGCCTGCATCGTGGTGAAGACACACACCCTTAACCTTTATATTCTCCCCGTTTAGGAAAAAGCCCTGGTCAGGGTCAAATCTGAGGGCTCGGATACCAAGAGGGGTGCTTGTTTTGTCAATAACTTCCATGCCATTGTAAACAATCGTAGTCAGATCATAAAGGTGGGGGTTGTCGGGCGACCACAACTCAGGGTTGTCTATTTCCAGGCCCTGTATTAAAGAGTTGGTCTGCCCTCCATTTATGTCAAGCTGCCCGGTGCTCTCTGCGAGCAAATTATCCTGACTATTCCGGATCTGCTGAACAACCCTGACCTCAGCTGGAGATTCTGTATTGTTTACCACAGTAGTTTCAACCTCGATCCTGGCATTTTCTTCATTTACTTCGGGGGTTGTATAATACACTCCCCACTGATCAATATGTAAGTGATTTGCAAAGACCAGATAGACATCGCGGTATATCCCCGATCCGGTGTACCAGCGGGAGTCTGCGTATTTACTGTGATCAACCCTTACCGATATTACATTTTCCCCCTCATAATCTATATGCGGGCTGAGATCATACATATATGATATATAACCATTGGGTCTCATCCCAAGGGAATGCCCGTTTATGAATACCTCACCGTCGCGGTAAATTCCCTCGAAGTATATATATACCCTCTTGTTTTTTTTGTGTCAGGAATATCAATGCTTTTCCGGTACCATCCGATACCTCCCGGCAGATAACCTGTGCAGCTTGCAAGGTCGGGACTGTAAGGTCCTTCAACGCTCCAGTCATGAGGCAGGTGAATATGCCTCCAGGATGAATCGTCGTAGGAGAGTTCTGATGCCTGCGGCACATCTCCCTTGCGGAACTTCCAGTCTTTATTGATAAGCCGAACTTCACCAAAAGATACCTGGCTCCAGCTGCTGCTTATTCCTGTAAGAATCAGAATTATCATAAGTAAAAAAACACGGATACTTGCTTTCATTTTATTATCAAGCTTTTGTTAAAACTAACATTTATTTTGGCCGGCCTGCCAAATATCATGCAAATTAATAATATTATATAAAGTGCCGGCAAGACAATTTGGCAGTATCGGACAGCTGGCACGCCCTTTGTGAAAAAAGGGCTGGAAAACCAGTATTTTTTGATAAAAAACAGAGTCAATATGCAAAAAGGAAAGATTAACGTTCAGACGGAGAATATTTTTCCGATAATCAAGAAATTCCTCTACTCCGATCATGAGATATTCTTGCGTGAGCTTATATCAAATGCGGTGGATGCAACCCAGAAGCTCAGGACAATGTCTTCGAAGGGAGAGTTCAGGGGCGAGATGGGAGATCTTCATATAGAAGTGAAGGTTGACAAAAATGCAAAAACCATAACCGTAAGTGACAGGGGTATCGGTATGACCCCGGAAGAGGTTGACCGCTATATCAACCAGATAGCTTTTTCAAGTGCGGAGGAGTGGATAAGCAAATACAAGAGTGAATCTGAGACAAACCCGATCATCGGGCATTTCGGTCTTGGCTTCTATTCCTCATTCATGGTAGCTTCCAGGGTCGAACTGCACACTCGTTCCTACAAGAAAAACAGCAAGGGCGTATTGTGGAGCTGTGAGGGTACACCGGAGTTCTCTCTCGAGGATAAACCAAAGAAAGCAAGAGGTACAGATGTTGTTCTGCATATTGCCGATGACTCTCTTGAGTTCCTTGAGGAGCCAAAGATACTTGAGTTGCTGAAGAAGTACTGCAAGTTCCTGCCAGTTGAGATAGTCTTCGGCACTGAGAAGCAGACCAGGAAAGAAAAGGACGAAAAGGGAGAAGAAAAGGAGGTTACAGTCGAAAATCCGCGGGTAATAAACAATACAACGCCTGCCTGGACACGCAAACCCAACGAGCTGAAAGAGGAGGATTACAGGGATTTTTACAGGGAGCTTTACCCCATGAGCTTTGAGGATCCGCTCTTTAATATACACCTCAATGTGGATTACCCTTTCAACCTGACGGGGATACTCTATTTCCCCAAGGTAAAACAGAACTTTGAGGTACAGCGGGATAAGATCCAGCTCTACTGCAACCAGGTATTTGTGACCGATTCGGTTGAGGGTATAGTGCCTGACTTTCTAACCCTGCTGCATGGTGTGATAGATTCACCGGATATCCCGCTTAATGTGTCGAGGAGTTTTTTGCAAAGCGACTCAAGTGTAAAGAAGATCAGCAGCCACATTACCAAGAAGGTTGCCGGCAAGCTTGAGGAGATCTTCAAAAGCAGCAGGGAGGATTTTGAGAAAAAATGGGATGACATAAAGATATTCATTGAATATGGCATGATATCCGACGACAAGTTCAGGGAGCGTGCCAGAAAGTTCTGCCTGCTTAAGAATGCTGAAGGTAAGTATTTTACCCTTGATGAATACCGCGAACACATAAAGACCCAGCAGACTGACAAGGACAAGAAGGTAGTCCACATTTACTCGACCAACCCTGAGGAGCAGCACTCCGCTATTGAGGCTGCCAGTGAAAAGGGCTATGATGTACTTATCCTGGATACACCTATAGACAGCCATTTTGTAAACATGCTCGAAACTGAGCTGGAAAATGTTTCCTTTATCCGGGTGGATGCGGAGGTTGCTGAAAGGCTGATAAAGAAGGAGGATGAGATGCCTTCAAAACTGAGCCAGGAACAGAAGGATGAGTTAAAGCCAATAATAGAGAAGCACCTGGACAAGCAGAAGTTTCAGGTGGCATTTGAAAACCTGAGCGAGACAGATCAGCCCATGGTGATTACCCAGCCCGAATTCATGCGACGCATGAAAGATATGTCGGCACTGGGAGGAATGAACTATATGGGCTCTCTGCCTGACAGTTATACACTTGTGGTAAACAGCAACCACCCGCTGATCGGCAAGCTTCTGGAAGAAAAGGACGGAGAGTTGAGGGATAAACAGATCAATCAGCTTATTGACCTCTCGCTGCTTGCCAAGAACCTGCTCAAGGGAGAGAAGCTTACACGCTTTGTGCGTCGCAGTGTTGACCTGTTCTGATATAACAGGAAATTTAGTGCTGTCCTGTTCGAAAAAATCAATTTTTTTTTCGTAACTTAGTAGGTCAGATTGGAAAATTGTGCATAGCTTTGCACTCCGTTTCGGGGCAAACGTTCATAAAAGCCCCTGGATAAGCGGGAAACATAAAGGGTTAAAAAGTTTTTTAAAAAACTTTGTTACAAATAAGAAATAGTTTTGTATCTTTGCCCTCCCCAAACGGGGAAACGATCTTTGAGGGACTGGGATTTCCAAGACGGAAAAAAAGACAGAAAGCAGACCCGTTAATATACTTTAGAGTAATTAACGAAACAACGATAGC
>SLKR01000106.1 GCA_007134525.1 Bacteroidales bacterium
CCAGCATAAACTCTATCCTGTCACGCTCATTGTTGACAAGTATCGGGTTCTCCTTCTTAAATCCATCCCTCTCCAGTTCGATACCCACACGCTGCTGATCGTCTATCAGCCAGAAGCGGATCCTCACACCATCCCTCGGTGTCACCCTGTATCCGTTACCGGCCTTTTCAAGCATGCCCCCGTAGGCTATCCATCCGAACAGGGGGTCATTCGTCAGTATGGTAGAGGCCATACGCGTTACCGCACACATTCCCAGGTTCTGTTCGCTGTCGTAGCGCCAGGGGCCTCTCTCCTCAGTATACCCCATCCATGTATTGCTCTGTTTGAATGGTGTAAACGCCTGGCCTATTGCACCGTCATTCGCCCTGCCGGGATACCAGAAGCCATAGTTTGTTTCAGCACGGCCGGTATTCATGAGTGCGAATGAGCCCAGGTAGCTGGCATACCCAAGCTGGAGCCAGTCGTGCGGGTCATCAGCAAACTGTATCCCGTAATCCAGGACTGACCAGCCTCCCATACGCGCCATGTAACAGAGCCTCTCGGCATCCCTCAGGGCTGACCCGAGTGTATAGTATGCCGGCTCAAGCCATCCCCTGATCGCCAGGTTGGACAGGTGCTGGCGCTCCATGAACTCAAGTGCCGCTTCACGGGTAACATTGGTGTGTGAATACCATATGCCGAGGTTCTTGTCATACCAGAGATCCTCTTTGGGCTCCATATCGTTGGTAGCGCCATACCTGGCAAGCGCATAGGTTGATTCGGTATGGGTGCGGTCAGTGGGAAATTCTGAACGGTAGGGATAGGGGTCGTCATAGATAAAATATTTGGCCTTCTTCTCCCATTCTGCACGAAGCCAGTCAGCCTCCTCCTGTTTCCCTTTCTCTTCCATTAATTCAATCATCTCCGGGATCAGCATTTCATTAAAATTACCCCATTTGTAAATGTCATACCAGGGATATATTTCGTAGGGGTATTCAAAGAATGCTCTTGCCGTCTGCCACATTCTCTCCAGGTATCCGCCTGCATCAAGGTATGAAACCTTGTCCGGGTAACGGTCGGCAATCTGGTACATATGGTAGTAGAGCATAAATACATGCGGGTAGTCATAGGTGCGCCATATCTTCATCTTGTCAAGCCTCCTGTTCTCAATCTGTGCTCTCAGCATGGTATCACGCGCCACCCTGAAGTTTGGAACTCCCATTATTCCATAGGGATAGGTCTCCTCATCGGTTCGCTGCAGCCCCCCCCACAAATGGTTTTCTAGGTAGTACTCAATGGACTCTATCTGCTCCTCATTTGGAAAGAGTGCATTGATCGAGGCCAGGTATGGAGCAATGCCGAGCACCGGGTCATCGCAGGCCACCCTGTATGCGTACCAGCCATCGTTGCCATCTGTGTCATCCGGACCCCTCAGCACACTGTTCGTCATATCCCAAATTGAGTACAACCCGTCATACCAGAGGTCGGGGTTACGGTGCTGCTGGTTATTCACTATGAATGATGCCCGTTTTGACAGAAGTGTTTCAACGGGTTCGGTCGAGAAAAATTCGAGGTATGTCTTTCTCTCCCCGTCAAATTGGACTGTCAGCATATTTTCGCCCAAACGGTTAAATTTTACAGAGTAGAGATGATGGTCCGGCATTTGTTCACCCAGATATTTCAATTCAGTATCTTCGGGGAATTCGGCAGTAACCGAATTAATTTCAGCTTTGGTACGCAGCGAGAACCTGGCCTCCAGATCTTCCGGCACCGTCATTCCCGGGACTACACGAACATCGATCAGATTATTTTCATAAAGCAGATCCCGGAGTTCATCATAGCTGTTTGCCCACTGAAGTCTGAAACCAAATTCGAGCCTGTCATTATCCTGGCCTTTGGGAGCCAGTTCCGACCAGGTATGATCCTGTCTCCATGTTCCCATTTGCCCTGTCCCGGTATAACCTGAATGGATGTAATAATTGGAGGAACCTTCGAAGTACTCCAGGCTTGTGCCCGGTTTTACCGTAAGAAGCAGGTAGGGAGGGTTCCCGCTCCGTTTGTTAAAAAAAATAAATGAGCCGTCACCTGAGATAAAAAAATGTCTTAAATAGCCCCCGTCATACAGGTCTTTCTGGGTATCACCCGATGCCGGGCTTATAGGGACATTGATGAAAAGATCGCCTATGTCCACATGATAGAACATCTGGTTTTCTATAACGATGTCCCACTCCATGACATCACCGTTAAGACGGTAGGTTTGCTCCATCGAGAAGGGCATGCCCGGTTTATAATCGGTAAAGCGGAGCATATCCGGACCTGCTTCAAGCTGTCGTGAAAAGGTGGGTTCATGCTCGGGAGGACGGTAGGTGGTGGAAAGCCTCTTGAAAATGGTTTGCCATTCCCCTTCATTCATCCTGAAACGGATATTGGCATCTAACCTGCCACCGAGAACGTTGGCCTGGAAGGGGTCGGTAACGTTGCTGATATGGTGTAGGCCGTATTGGTTGTATTCCAGTTTCCATAATTCATTGGAAATGGTATTATCCTGCTCATTGTATGTGCAAGCACAAAGAGTCAGGATTCCGACAAAAAGGAGGGATTTTTGCATAGCATGGATTTTGGTTAGGTTGGGGTAGTCCATACAAATCTATGCAAATAGGATCAAACTGGATTGCAATATTTAAAAAAAGATGACAGGAAATTGAGACGCGGTGGCGTTTTATAGAATGATTTGATTTTGTCGATCAAAGAAAAATAAAAAATCAGTTCTTTTCAGACATACATAACAGTATGTTGGTTACAAGGCAATCAATAACCGGAAGAATTTCGCAGCTTAAATATTTGCCGGATCTAATGATCTTTCACTGCCCGCGCTTAGGAAATAAAAACTTCTTGTTTCTTTTTAATATAAAAAAGGAAACTACTCCCAAAACTACCAAAACAGCCAGAATAATGATAAAAGTATTGCCTGAGCCGGAACTTTTTGCAACAGCATCACCCATGAAATCCATTTCCATATGCGAACTATCGGCTGCCTCCGGGCTTTGTACAATTAACAGATCTTCTTGAGCCATCAATAATGAAGGTCGATATAGTATACCAATAATCAAGGCGTTAAGTAAGCCCATTACTTTTTTCATATTGCATCTTTTTTAATAATTCTTATTTATATAACCGTATTAGATTTTCAACTTATTGTTTTCTGATAGTCAGGGATTTTGCACTTTTTCCTTCAGATCCTTGTAAAGCTGTTCTGCCCGCTGGTAACGTGGGTTAATTTCAAATAACTCATTAAGCTTCTGCCATGATGCCTGATATTTTCCTGCATTATACAATTGAACGGCCTCAAGAAAAAAAAATGGCTCATAAAAGGGATGAATATCTTTCCCCCTGGCTATTGTATGTATAAACCCATCTATGTCTTGTGCGGCAAGTTTTGCATTTGCAAGATTAACATGCAACCACACATTATAGGGGTCATTTTCCAGGGCCCGTTCCAACAAAAATATACCTTCTTGCAAATTTAATTCATTTACTTCAAAAATCCCATAAAAATCAGATTTGTCTGTCCGCCTTACCAAAACTGCCACAGGGTTTCCTTTATGATAAAAGGTTTTTAAAATTCCTGAGGGTTTCCAAAGATTGTTTTTAAGCAGATGCGGATGGATATAGTTCACACCGAACAAACCGTAATCCCAGTCATTGGAGCTTCGCTCCATGAACCTGGAGTATTTAAAAGTAATATTGGGCTTGTCATCAAAATAATTTGACAGGTTGCAATTCATTGCCACAGTTACATTTTCATCGCCAATCAGGTTAATCAAATACTCAGCCGGTTTTTTCAGCCCATGAAAATAATAGTCATATTCATAGTTTCCCCAAGCATTTTTATTACCGCCTGACAATGCATTGAAAAAAACATAGTCAACCGGGAAGGTCGATAACTGGTGTTTCAATGGCCATAACAGCATCACCAAAAACAGAATGCTAATTGGATAAGCCAGGATTGTTTGTTTCGCGGCAATCGGTCTGATTGTTTTATAAATTCCAAGGACAGCAAGCAATCCCATCAGTGGAAGGATAAAAAGCATTTGCCTTACACCGCTGTATAGATTTGAACCGATAGTCATTACATAAATAACCGGAAACAATACTGCAAACAGCAAAAAACCCTCAAACAACTGTTGATGTGATACTCCTTCTTTTTTAACAACCTGAGCGACAAAAAATACCAGAAACAAGGAAAAACCGGCTAAAACAAACCCGGTAGTGGATATAAGCAGCCATTTTGGCAAATAGTACCAGGGCAACATAGTACTCCAAATCAGTTCACCTTCAAATATCTGCCTGATACTTACCTGGTAATGCTCCATTACCCTAAGGCTTTCAAGGGGGTTCAAAAAAACATTTTGCAGGGCATAGGGCCAGAAAAGCAAACCGGCAAAGTAACCGATAATGCCAGTTACCGCCAGCTGGCCCAATATTCTTACAAAAAGGGTTTTGTTTGAAATTATCTGTTTAAAGTGAAAAGGTTTGAGGCTGAAAAAAATGATCAGGGAGAGCCCCAGGTATGCAAAAAGAATGAATCCGCCGGCCCTTACCGAAACAGTGAAAGCTATTGACAGACCCAGTAAAATGATAGTTTTCCAGCCCGGACGGGGTAACTCCTTTAAAAGTTGAACAATCATTAATATACCAGCCATATACCCGGCGGCAAATGGAACATCCTTAAGGTTACCGAATGCCTGCCCGGAAAGCCGCGGCATGAAAACCAGGGCCAGAATACTGAAAATACTCACCAGCCATGATTGGCTCAGTTTCCTCGCCATAATACCGGTTAGAAAAAGAAGCAACAAAAAAAAGAAAGCCCCGGTATAGTGCCTGACTAAAAACTCATTTTCAACATTGAAAATCCGGTTAATAAGGGCGGTAAAATTATCTACCGACTGCCCATAGTATTTCAGGTTTGTTTGGGGCGTGTCAAGGGAGGAGCGGTCTTCACCTCCGGTAAAATACCAGTTCACCACATTTTTGGCATGCGGATAATGAAGCTGTTCATCCACATTAACGGCAGCATGCGGCGCCAGAAAAACCAGGGCAATCCCGATCACTAACAGGGTTGTCCAAAAAGATCTCTGTGAATTCAATATATGGCATGCTTTAATCATAAATATCTCGCACAAAATAGAGCGGACGGGCCTGCACCTCTTTAAAAATCCGGTAGATATACTCGCCTATCAAACCCAGAAAAGTAAGCTGCAGGGATCCAAAAAAGCTTATGGCTAAAAACAATGAAGACCAGCCGATAGGTGCCAGTCCTAAAAATTTCGAAGCCAGTGTGTAAACAATTGCAAAAGAAAAAGTAATTACCCCAAGAATTCCCAGATACAAACAAAGCCTGATCGGCCATTTTGTGAATGAATAAATGGCATCGGCAGCAAGTGAAAATAATTTCACCCTGGTCATCTTAGCTTCCCCCTCAAGCCGGTCGGGTCGATCATACATGATGAATTCATGCCTGAAGCCGATAAAATTTCGAATTCCCGGCAGATAGCGCCCCCGTTCCGAAAACTGAAGCATTGCTTTATGGGCTTTTTTATTCAGGATACAAAAATTCCCGGTCTGGGCTATCTGTTGCCCACTGGTAAGCTGGTCAAAAATCTTGTGAAAAAGATTGATATAGGCTTTTTTAATAAACTTCTCATTCCGGGTTTTCCTCACTGCACTGACTATGTCAGCGCCGGTAGTTTTAATTTTGTCAATTAGAAACGGCACCATTTGAGGAGGGTCCTGAAAATCAGCATCCATAATGACTATGTATTCCCCCCTGGCATAATCCAGCCCAGCCGTGAGGGCGGGCTGCAGTCCGAAGTTCCGCGAAAGCGAAATTATTTTCAATTCAGTATGCTTTTTATGAAAATCAACGAGTTTTTCCAAAGTAGTATCGGTGCTTCCATCGTCTACGCAAACCACTTCGAACCTTTCCCCTGTTTGTTTCAAGGCCTGAAAAAGCTCTTTAAGAAATCGTACAACCAGTTGCTCTTCATTTAATACAGGAATTACTATCGAAATCATAATTCTATTTTTCAGACCATAAAACTATATATAACTGGAATACGAGATAATATACTTACCTGGAGAATTTTTATTTTCCAATCAACTCCAGGGCATATTGAGCTTCGTCAGAAAGCCTGCGGTTATTTTTAAGTTTTTTATAAATGTCGAGGTAAGAATCATCGGCAATCCAGGAGAATTCTGTCAATAGTATTCTTTTACATTCAAGGGTGGAATTACGGGATTTTAATAAATCACGGATAATATTGTGATATTCATCCATTTTATTCCGATCATCAAGATTCTCAGCAATTAGCTTTCTGAAGATATTAAATGAATCATTCGATTTACCGGTCTCATATTTTTTCATTCTTTCGACAACAGGTGTTATATCGGAATAAATATCCTCATAAAACTCCCACCGCAGGCTTTGTGTTTCCGTTGGGAAAGATGCAGGCACTGCCTGGGTAACTTTCCCGGTTGCCGCCCATTCAGCTCCCCGCTGTGCAGTTACCACAAATCCCGCAGACTCCATTGCCGGAAAGAACCGGTCACCAATGCCTGCATGGCCCAAAACCGTATGAAAGACACGGCCGTTACCATAAGTGATGGTCATCAGCAATGGTTCATTGCGGCCGGTTCCGCCGAATTTCTCGTCGGCATACGCGTAGGCCAGTACCTCCATGTTCTTTGCGGGTCCGCGAAGCTCAGAATAAAGTTCATCTTCAGTATGCATCCACCTTTCAGGCAATCCTTCCAAAACCGGATGAGAAGGGTTAAACGCCTCCACTACAAACTCATGGGGCCTGCCATGCGAACCTCCCCTGCCGGGAGAATTATCCTCGACAACCTCTCCGTCCTGGATATAAACATAGGGACCGGCATTTTCATTACGCCCGCCCCATCCTCCAAGGCCGATTATTTCATTATACTCAGGCCAGTCAGGAAATGCATTGTTTGCCGCATGATATACGACCACCCCGCCACCATTTTGCACGTAATTCACGAAATTATTCCGGGTCTCTTCCGGCCAGTCATCGCCGGTATAATCAAGAACAACCACATCGTACGGACTGAAATCTACAATAAATCCGGACATATCCTGGCCTGTGGCCGGAGATATGCTCATGTCGACAGTGAATATTCCTGATTTTTCCAGAATTTGTTTTAATGCAACACTGCTTCTCTGCCAGTGATGGTTGTTTTGCCCGGTTACAACAAGGGCGCTCATTCTGGTTTCACGAGAGCAGGATAAATTCATTATGGCTATTGAAAAAATTGCCAGGATTACTG
The DNA here is from genome assembly GCA_007134525.1 of Bacteroidales bacterium. GTDB lineage: Bacteria > Bacteroidota > Bacteroidia > Bacteroidales > UBA7960 > PUPG01. Next base: position 7,327 of record SLKR01000106.1, read on the forward strand.
TTATCGTAATTCTTTTTTGCATTATTCCTGTTTTTTAATATTGGTCTGTCTGATTACCCCGGGAAAACCCATGGCTCCCGATAGGGTCTCCCCAGC
>SLKR01000054.1 GCA_007134525.1 Bacteroidales bacterium
TATTATTAAATTTTTATTTAAAAATATCATCATCATCACGTTGTTAGTGTTGTTCGAATAATTTTACTGAAAAAGTTGAAAAATCAATTTATCAATAATAATTAACCCCGTATTAACTGATTTCATTGAAATAAAGTATTGGCAATCAGTAATAAATAACGTTTTTTAACAATACGTTAATAAGTGAGAATGTTAAGAAAAACAGAGTTGTTAACAGGCTGTTTTTGCTAAGTATTTGTTGATATTGTGTTCAATTATTTTTATAAAAATAGGGGTGTTTTGCTTTGTAATAAGAGAAAAATTTTTATATGCGTGTTTTATGCACAATTGCAAATTTATTTTTTAAAAAAAATCAACATTTTATAAGATTTTTAAAAACAGCAGTTGTTGAGAAGTCATAAAACATTGTATACCACATCCTGTGGTTTGCAGACACAGTAAACAGCCACCGGTGTGTTTACCTTAAAACCTTAGGTATAAATTTTATATAGTATCTTTGATATGTAAGTTCTTTTGTGGTATTATAATAGTTTTCAACAAATGGAACGAGATAAGGTAAAACTAGCCGTGGGAAGCGATCACGCCGGTTTTGATTTAAAGGAAAAAGTAAAGGATTATTTGTCAGATAGAGGATATGACTTTGTGGATTTCGGTACTCATTCTGCTAAAAGGGCCGATTATCCGGATTCGGTTCACCCGCTTTCAAGAAAAGTGGAAGAGGGAGAGTATACTTATGGTATAATTATGTGCGGAAGCGGTAATGGCGTGAGCATGACCGCAAACAAGCACAGTGGCATACGCGCAGCCCTTTGCTGGATACCTGAAATAGCAAGGCTTGCCAGGGCCCATAATGATGCCAATATACTTGCCATGCCTGCAAGGTTCATTAGTGAAGCGACAGCCCGGGAGATCGTTGATAAATTCCTGGCCACGGAGTTTGAAGGCGGAAGGCATAAGACCCGGATCGACAAGATCTGCAAGACAGGCCTTAACCCTGACAACACAGGAAAATAATATATCTTAAATGACCTCCAAAACCTCTATGGCTCCATATGTTGATTTTATCGAAGCCAGCAGCAAAAAGGCTTTCGATAAGGATCACCGTGCAATTATAAACCATAATATATCAGCATACGAAAGCGCCTGGAAAGCAGGCAAAGACAGGTACAAAAACCTTGATCTTGCCAAAAAAAGGGCTGCTGTCAGGAAGCATTATGTAATTGAACACCTGGAGGATCATCTTAAAACCTTTGAGCAGAACTTCAACAGCAGGGGAGGAAAGACAATATGGGCCCAGGACTCGGGTGAAGCAAGGAAGGCCGTTTTAGATATATTTGAACAACACTATGTTAAGAAGGTGGTTAAATCCAAGTCAATGACCACCGAAGAGCTTGGCCTTACTGAATTTCTGGAAAAAAACGGGGTAGAATGTGTTGAAACCGACCTTGGAGAGTATATAGTTCAGATATCCGGTGACAGGCCATATCATATTGTTACGCCTGCAATGCACCTATCAGCCAGCGATATTGCAGGAATATTTAACAAACATCACGGATTGAGCGAGAATTCCACCCCCGGGGAAATAACCTCATTTGTAAGAAAAGCCCTCAGAGATAAATTCGAAGGTGCGCATGCAGGTATTACCGGTGCCAATTTCCTTGTGGCATCGACCGGATCGGTTGCGGTTACCGAGAACGAGGGGAATGCGATTATGTCGGCTTCCTTTCCGGGAATACACATTGTAATTGCAGGAATCGAAAAACTGCTTGCCTCAACAAAAGATCTTGAGCTTTTCTGGCCTCTGCTTGCAACCCACGGTACCGGCCAGGAGATTACAGCATACAACACGCTGTTTAACGGCCCCAGGAAATCCGGCGAGGCCGACGGGCCGAAATATATGTATGTTATATTACTTGATAACGGACGGAGCCGCCTGCTCTCCACTGTACCTCAAAGGCGGGCCCTTGCCTGTATCCGTTGCGGGGCCTGCCTGAGTTTCTGTCCTGTATACCGTAATATAGGAGGGCATTCATATGGAACCGTATACACAGGGCCCATAGGGGCAATTATTAGCCCTCATATAAGCGGAAAGCTCAGGGAATATATACACCTTAGCTATGCTTCAACCCTTTGTGGCAGGTGTACAGAAGTATGTCCCACCGGTATAGACCTTCACCATCAATTACTTCATAACAGGCGGCTGGCCGTGTTAAAGGGCTTTCCTTCAAGGAGCGAAAGGCTTGGAATCAAGGTTTACAAAAGGGTAATGAAAAAACCAAATTATCTTGAAATGGTCTCTCCGGGTATCAAGAACCTGGCGGCCAAACTGTTCTTCAAAAAAACATGGGGGCCCCGCCGGACACTCCCCAGGATTTCTCAAAGTTTCAGAAAGCGCTATACTTCCGGGAGCTGAAACTCCTTTCTTATTATATACAAAGGTCCTTCGGGGCGCAGGATACTCTGAAACAGATAAAATGAGCTGACAAAGAGTTCTCCGGTCTCTGAATCCCTGTGTTGCTCAATCAGGTTTTCAAGTGTATCCTGCCGATTTATATGCTTTATCCGGCCAATTGTTAGGTGTGGAACAAAATGCTTCCTGTCAGGGTGGTATCCCAATGGCCCTATATTGTTATTGATGGCATCATAAAGGCCCTCAAGTCTGCCGCCACTTTCAGCTGCGACCCATATGACTTTGGGCATTTGCCGGTTTCCGAATGTTCCGAAGCCGCTGAGCCTTAAGCTGAAGGCACTTATGCCTGATGCTGCTTCCCTGAGTGCTGTTATTATATCTCCCTCCGTTTTACCGGGTGTATCGCCGAAGAACTTCAGGGTAATATGCAGGTTTTCAGGGTCAACCCAGTTTATCCTCTCATTATGGAGCCTGCTGCGAAAACTTTCCATTAACGCCTTTAGTTTTTCATTTGCAGTAAGCTTTATGGCACAGAAAAGTCTTTTCATTACTATTAATAATAATTTTGGACAAAATAAGAAAAGATATTAATTTTGCAAACCCCCGAAAGGGCAAGAAATTTAGCGGGGAATTAGCTCAGTTGGCTAGAGCGTTTGGCTGGCAGCCAAAAGGTCACCGGTTCGAGCCCGGTATTCTCCACAGGTTCAGGATTGAGAAAATAAAAGTAATTGGTTTTTGGTGCGCAATCATTGCACCGGCATCCAGTTACTTTTTTTATAAACGGGCAGATCATGACAAAAGACATTATTGGTGAAACCATTAGCAGTATAATTTCAGACCATACAGGCAGAAGAGTTGAGATAAGTAAGTTTTCTCCGGTTGGTGGCGGCTGTATAAACAGGGCGCAATATGTTGACACAAATGCCGGCCGCTTCTTTGTCAAGCAAAACAGTGCTGATCGCTATCCGGGAATGTTTGAAGCAGAGGCAAGCGGTCTTGAGCTGCTTTCCGGGGCAGGCAGCATCAGGGTGCCCGGAGTTATAGGTTATGCAGATGCCGGAAGCGAAAGTATTCTGGTTCTCGAATATATCGAGGAAGGAAGAAAGGGGAAGGATTTCTGGTATGATTTCGGACGGGGGCTTGCCGGCATGCACAAGGAAAACAGAGGGCAGGGCGGTTTTGGACTCGCACACAATAACTATATAGGAAGCCTTCCGCAGGAAAACGGCCGTTATGACTCATGGACCGATTTTTTCATAAACAGGAGGCTTGAGGTACAGCTTAAAATTGCACGCGACAGCCACAGGGCAGGGAAGGAGCTTTCGGTGCAGTTCAGCTCTCTCTACCGTCGTATTCCGGAATTATTCCCCGAAGAACCTCCTGCACTTCTTCACGGTGACCTCTGGGGGGGCAACTATATGACCGACAGAGGCGGCCGGGCAGTTATTATAGATCCGGCTGTATATTACGGGCACAGGTATATGGATCTTGGCATGAGCCGGCTCTTTGGAGGTTTTGACACATCCTTCTACAATGCATACAATGAGGAATACCCTTTAGAGGCTTCGTGGCAGGAAGGTATTGAGGCTGCCAACCTTTACCCGCTTATGGTGCATGTAAATCTTTTCGGGGGCAGCTATTTGGGAAGCGTAAAATCTGTTCTTAAGCGCTTTGCATAGTGTTTGAACTGAAACTTTCTGGCCGGAAAAACGTATCCATATTGAACAAAGTAGCCAATAGTGTGCTTTACAGAGTAACAGATTTTAATCAACCGGCATATGAAACAGAAACAAGCATATTACTCTCACGATACAGACCTTAAAACACCAAAGAAGCCCTTTGACAGGGCTTTTTTTGAAAGCCTGCCCAAAACCGATCTTCATGTACACCTTGACGGATCGCTCAGGCCTGAAACCATTCTTGACCTTGCCGTCAAGGATAATGCGGATGTCGGGGCAGACAGCCTGAAAAAGCTTGAAAAGAAACTGCAACCAGGCAAGACCCACAACTCCCTGAATGAATACCTTAAAGCCTTTGATCTTACACTGAAGGTGCTTCAGACAGAGGAGTCGCTGTATAGAGCTGCTTATGAGCTGGTTGAGGATAATGCCAAAGAGAATGTCCACTATTTTGAGGTGAGGTATTCCCCGATACTCCATACAGAAAGGGGGCTTCCGGTAACTTCAATTCTTGAAAGCGTTATAGAGGGGCTTAAAGATGGTGAACGTGACTTCGGGATAAAGAGCGGAGTTATAGTTTGCGGAATAAGGAATATCTCCCCCGAGGTAAGTATGCATATGGCGGAGCTTGCGGTTGCATTCAAAAACAGGGGCGTGGTTGGATTTGATCTTGCCGGTGCTGAATATAACTATCCTGCCAGGGACCACCTGGAGGCTTTTAATCTCATACTTTCTAACAATATCAACGTAACCATACATGCCGGAGAGGCATATGGTCCTGACAGCATTCACCAGGCCCTGCATTATTGCGGGGCACACAGGATAGGGCATGGCACCCGTCTTAAAGAGGCCGGGGATCTTTTAAACTATGTTAACGACCATCGAATACCACTCGAAATATGCCTGTCGAGCAATGTTCAGACCCAGGCAGCAAGGACGATGGAGAAACACCCCTTTAAGTTCTATCTTGATCTTGGGCTAAGGGTAACGCTGAACACCGACAACAGGCTGGTGACTCTTACCACGATGACGGATGAGTACCACCTTGCCTACAAACACTTCAACCTTACTCCGCAGAATATCCTCGACCTGGTTATAAACGGGGTAAAGTCTGCTTTTATACCATTTGAATACAAGAAATGGTTTCTCAGGGATGCAAAACAAAAGACAATAGAGCTGATAAACAGTTATGACGGGTCAGGAGACAATAAATGATAACTGAGTTCCACATTCTTCTTACCTTTGTGTTTTAATATCCCTTCCCGAAAATGAGTGAACAGATCAAGCACGAATGTGGTGTAGTATTGCTGCGCCTGCTGAAGCCGTTGGAGTATTATGTTTCACGGTATGGTACTGCTTTTTATGGCCTTGACAAGTTATACCTGCTTATGGAAAAGCAGCATAACAGGGGGCAGGATGGAGCCGGCCTTGGATGTATAAAGTTTGATGTCCCCCCTGGTTCCCGCTACATGAACCGTATCAGGAGCAATAAGCACAACCCCATACAGGACTTATTCACTCGAATTTACAAGAGAATTGACAAAAGCACCAAAGGTACACCCGAAAGGCTTAAGGACGTGAACTGGCTTAAGCACAACCAGGACTTTACCGGAGAGCTTTTTTTAGGACATCTCAGATACGGCACATATGGACGCAACGAGGTTGAGTATTGCCACCCGTTCCAGAGGGAGAACAACTGGATGTCAAAAAACCTTATGATTGCCGGTAATTTCAACCTTACCAATGTTGATGAACTTTTCGACAGCCTTGTAAATATAGGTCAGCATCCCAATGAAACGAGCGATACTGTTACCATCCTTGAGAAAATGGGGCACTTTTTGGACAATGAGAACGAAGAGCTATACCGCCGCTTTAAAAGCGAGGGTTTAAGCAAGAAGGAGATATCGCCCCTGATTGCCAGGGATATTGATCTTGCCAGGGTCCTTGCCAATGCAAGCAAGTATTGGGATGGCGGATATGTAGTTGCCGGAATGGTGGGTCATGGAGATGGTTTTATTATGCGCGATCCTCATGGCATACGTCCGGCATATTATTACCAGGATGATGAGGTTATGGTTGCTGCGAGCGAAAGGCCGGTGATACAGACAGCCCTGAATGTTCCATTTGATGAGATCAGGGAACTGCGCCCAGGACATTCCATTATAGTTAAGCGCGACGGACGGGTTCTGGAAACAGAATGCAAGGGTGAAAAAAAACGGGCTGCCTGTTCATTTGAAAGAATATATTTTTCAAGGGGCACGGATGCCGACATATACCAGGAACGCAAAAGTCTGGGACGCAGGATAGTGCCATCTATTTTAAAAACCATACATTATGATCTTGAGAACACTTTGTTCTCATATGTCCCCAATACTGCCATTGCTGCATTCAAGGGAATGGTGGAGGGGTTGCATGATTTTTGCGACAAGGTTAAGTTAGACAGGCTAATGCAGCTGGAGGGCGAGTACGACAAGGAAAGCATCGAGAAAATACTCTCCCTGCGCCCAAGGGTTGACCAGGTTGCGGTAAAGGACGCAAAGCTCAGGACTTTCATAACGGAAGACCAGAAGCGTGATGAACTGGTGGCACACGTTTATGATGTTACTTACGGGGTTGTAAAGAGTGGTGTTGACACCCTTGTGGTAATTGACGACAGCATTGTAAGGGGCACCACTCTCAGCCAGAGCATCATAAGGATACTTGACCGCCTTGGCCCCAAAAATATAGTAATAGTGTCGTCAGCTCCCCAGATACGATATCCTGACTGTTATGGTATAGATATGACGAAGCTGGGCGATTTCATAGCTTTCAGGGCGGCAATGGATCTGCTGAAAGATACAGGCAGGGAGAATATAATCAATGAGGTTTATCACAACTGCAGGGCACAGCTTAAAAAACCGATTTCGGAGTCGGAAAATGGGGTAAAGGCAATATACAAAACATTCACCCCCGAACAGATATCCGCAAAAATAGCTGAAATGCTTCACCCCCCCCATGTAAAAGCCGGACTTAAAATAGTATATCAGGGTATAGAAGACTTGCATGCAGCATGTCCTGAAAACAAGGGCGACTGGTATTTCACGGGCGATTATCCCACACCCGGGGGTAACAATGTTGCAAACAGGTCGTTTGTCAATTACATAGAGGGCAGGAACGAGCGATCTTACTGATTTGAATACTGAACTAACTCTTTCGCCGTGTCACAGTATATAAGTAACCTAATATTGCAGGGAGAGCACCAGAGGCAGGATTTCAAGTTCCA